>DATKJN010000186.1:0-2902 GCA_035543655.1 Burkholderiaceae bacterium
GATCAAGAACCTGAATTCGTTTCGTTTTATGCAGCAGGCGATCGAATTCGAGGTCAACTGGCAGATCGACCGCCTTGAGGACGGCCTGGGCATCGAGCAAGCCACGGTGCTGTTCAACCCCGACAGCGGCGAGACGCGCGCGATGCGCACCAAGGAAGACGCGCACGACTACCGCTATTTCCCCGATCCCGACCTGCCACCGCTGGTGATCGCGCCGGAGTGGGTGGAGCGCGTCAAAGTCGCGATGCCGGAGTTGCCCGGCGCGATGGCCGAACGTTTCGTGCGCGACGACGGTTTGCCCGCTTATGACGCGGCGATGATGACGCAGAGCCTGCCGTTCGCGCGCTACTACGAGGCCGCGCGAGAGGCGTGTCGGCAACCGAAACTGGTGGCCAACTGGTTGATGGGCGAGGTCTCGAAGCGGTTGAATGCGACGGGCATCGACATCGAACGCGCGCCCGTCCCGCCCGAGATCCTGGCAGGGTTCATCTCGAACATCGCGACCGGAAAACTTGGCAACGCACAAGCCAGAACGCTGTTTGAAGACATGTGGCGCGGCCCTGCGAAGTATTCGCTCAGGCCGGAGACGGGCTACTACAAGCTGACGGGCTCGGAAGTGGTGCTCTCTGCCATCCGCGAAGCAGGTCTCGAGCAGATGAGCGACGCCGGAGCGCTCGAGGCGATCGTCGACCAGGTGCTGGCCACCAACCCGAAGTCGATCGATGAGTTCAGGGCCGGCAAGGACAAGGCGTTCAACGCGCTCGTTGGCCAGGTGATGAAGGCCAGTCAGGGCAAGGCCAACCCGGCGCAGGTGAACGAGCTGCTCAAGAAAAAGCTGGTGCGCTGAGAGGGCCTGCGGCCAGGATCTTTGGCGTCGGCCGGCGCCCCGCGCCTTCATTTCGCTGGGCGAAGTGAGCCTTCGCCGAAACGGCTGCGGCCGCCTTCAAGGCGTGATCTTGAGCTTGCACTGGACCTCGGTCTTGCCTTCGCGCATGCGCAGGTCGCCCTTGTTGGCGATCAGTTCGTAGCCTGCCTTGTGATTGACGTAGTGGCCGTCGCGCGCGGACTTGACACGTTGCAGCGTGTGGTCTGCGTCACCCAGATGCAACTGCGCCTTGCGCGGCGTGAAGTCGATCTTGACCTCGCGGTCTTCGCCGCACTGGTAGGTCGCCGGGCGCGCGACCGCAGCCGAGCTGGCCAGCGCGAAAGCGGCGGCCAGCGATGCCACGAAGCGATTGTGCAGTCGCAGACTCATCGCGAATCCGTCTGCGCAGAGGGCGCGGAGACCAAGCTGATCGACCCGGGCCGCGCACCGTTCCACAGCTTGCGCAGGTGTTCGAGCTCGTTGTCGTAGATGCGGTTGACGCGCACCAGCTCGGCTTCCTGCGTCTGTATCAGGTCGCGCTGCGCGGCGACCGACGTGTCGTTGGCCTCCATCTGCTGCTTCAAGCGCGCCGGGATGGAGCGGCCGCGGTAGAACTCCACCTCGCTGGCCAGCGGCTTGCGCTCGGCTTCGAGTTCCTTGATGCGTTGCATCGACGTGCGCATGCTGGCGCGCACCACCTCGAGGGCCGCTTCGCGCGCTTTTTGATGCGTTGCCTCGTTCGGGAACCGCGCCTTCAGATTGCGGTCGCGCCGCACTGCGTCGTTGAGGGCAGCCCGTTCTTCGGCCATCTTGCGCTCGGCGGCCTCGCGTTCAGCCCGTTCCTCGGCGGTGAGCGTCGGCGGCACGATGCGCTTGACCGACCCGTCCGCGTTGAGCACGCGCTGTTCACGGTCGATGCATTCGGCGATCAGTCGATCCGACGTGCGGCGAACGCCCTTGTCGTCGGTGCAGGTGTAGATCCCGGTGAGGGTGCGCGTCTGTGCCTGTGCGTGCGCACTCGTCCACAGCGCAAGTGCCGCCAGCACCAGCAGCGTCGCGAACGCGGCCACGCGTCGAGGCTGGGCCACGGCGATGCTTGTTGTTGTTCGCGCGCGCTGGAGAGCCAAGTTGCTCAAACTCCGTATCGGTCCCGGTAGGCCGCCACGCGGCCCGCATGTGCTGCGAGCGTTCCAGCACCCGCCGCTGAAAGATACTCCAACAGGTCCGCCAACGTTGCGACTGCCACCACCTGCATACCCAGTTCGGCCATGACGTACTGCACGGCCGAGTGCGCCTTGTCGACGCCCGCCTCGGCGGCGCGCTCCTGACGGTCCAGCGCGATGGCCACGGCGGTCGGTGTCGCACCCGCCTGGCGGATCCATGCCACCGACTCCCGCACCGAAGTCCCGGCCGAGATCACGTCATCGATCACCACAACGCGGCCGGCCAGCGGCGCGCCGACCAGGCGCCCCCCCTCACCGTGGTCCTTGTCTTCCTTGCGGTTGTACGCAAACGGCACGTTGCGGCCCAGGCGCGCCAACTCCACCGCCACCGCCGCGGCGAGCACGATGCCCTTGTAGGCCGGGCCGAACAGCATGTCGAACGGCAGGCCCGATTCGATCAAGCGCCGTGCATAGAATGAAGCCAGCCGACCCAGCTTCGCGCCGTCGTCGAAGCCTCCTGCGTTGAAGAAGTAGGGCGACAACCGCCCGGCCTTGGTCTTGAATTCGCCGAATCGCAGCACGCCGGCCTCGACCGAGAAACGCACGAACTCGAGGGCTAGCGCATCGGCACGCGGGGTCTGTGCATTCATACAGGAGCTTTCAGCGGTGGGGTTTCGCTTGGTCACGCTCAACCTGAACGGCATCCGTTCGGCGGCCAGCAAGGGCTTTGTGACCTGGGCCGAGCAAGCGGGCGCCGATTGTATGGGGGTGCAGGAGATCAAGGCGCAGCACACCGACGTGGCCGGGCGCTTCGAGCGCATCGGCAAGCTGCGCGGTCACTTCCACTTTGCGCAGAAGAAGGGCTACGCCGGTG
>DATKJN010000187.1:0-4576 GCA_035543655.1 Burkholderiaceae bacterium
CGCTACGCGCGCTCCCTGGTGTTCGACGGCCCGGCAGCCGACGATCTGGTGCAAACCACGCTGGAGCGCGCGCTGGCGCACTGGCACCAGTTCGACCAGCGGCGCGACCTCTTGGTGTGGGTGCTGTCGATCGCCCACAACGCACACCTCGATCAGCGGCGGCGCGATGCGCGGCTGTCGGTGGTCGACCCCGAGCGGGCCAGTGCCGACCAGGATGCCCAGGGCGGCGAGCCCGGCGTCGACGTCGGATTGCGCATCGACCTGACTCACGCGCTGGCGCGCCTGTCGCCCGAGCAGCGTGAGCCGTTGTTGCTGGTGTCGGTGGAGCAGCTCACCTATGCCGAATGCGCCGAGGTGTTGCGCATTCCGGTGGGCACCGTGATGTCACGCGTGTCGCGCGCACGCGCGGCGCTGCGCCAGTTTCTCGATGGCAGCGACCGTTCCTCCAACGGGGGACAGCGCGGCCTGAGGCGAGTGGTATGAACACCGAAGAACGACCGGACGATGCGCTGTTGTCGGCCTGGCTCGACGGCGAAGTCGAGGGCAGCGAATGCGCACGCATTCAGGCTTGGTTGCAGGGGCACCCCGACGATGCTGCACGCGTGCGCCTGTGGGCTGCCGATCGCGACGCACTGCGGGCGCGTTTCTCGCCCACGCTCGACGAGCCGGTGCCTGAGCGGCTCGCGCAGACCGTGTGGCGCCGCGGCGCTCGCTTCGAGCGCGGCCCCTGGCTGCAGGCCGCCGCTGCGGTGCTGCTGCTGGGTGTCGGCATCGCGATCGGCGCGCTCTGGCGCGGCGGGGTGGCGCGCGAGGCCGCGCTGGCGGCCAATCCGCCGTGGACGCAGCGCGCCGCGGTGGCGCATGCGGTGTATGCGCCCGAGGTGCGCCACCCGGTCGAGGTGAGCGTGCGTGAAGGCGACGCGGCACAGCAGCGCGAACAAGAGGCGCATCTGTCGCGCTGGCTGACGCGCCGGCTGACCGTGCCGGTGAAGCTGTTCGATCTGCGCGACCAGGGGTTCGAACTCGTCGGCGGCCGTTTGCTGCCCGATGCCGCGGGACCGAGCGCGCAGTTGATGTACCAAGACACCATGGGCATGCGCGTGACGGTGTACCTGCGCAAGGCCGGCGAGCACGATGCACCGGCTGCCTTCAGCTACGAACGCCGCGGCGACCTCGGCATGTTCTATTGGGTCGAAGGGCGCAGTGGCTACGCGCTGGTGGGCACGCAATCGCGCGAGCGCTTGTTGTCGCTGGCACAGGCGATCGCCAAGCAGGACCAGCTGCCGGCCAGCGCACCGGCGCGCTAGCGATCGCGCCGCGCCGAACATCACGCACGCCCGGCGTGCGCGCCACCTGGGGTCCCTAGAATCGGACGATGCCGACGTTGCCCGTGGCCCCGACTGCGCGAACACGCGCGGTCGCCGCACATCGCCTGCTCGTCGTCACCGTGCTCGGTTTCGCATCCGGCCTGCCGCTGGCCCTCACCGGCCAGGCGCTGCAGGCCTGGTTGAGCGTCGAAGGCATCGACATCGCGACCATCGGCTTTCTGAGCCTGGTCGGGTTGCCGTACACATTCAAGTTCCTCTGGGCGCCGTTGATGGACCGCTTCGAGCTGATACCGCAACTCGGGCGGCGCCGCGGCTGGCTGGTGGTGACACAACTCGCGCTCGCGGCCACGCTGTTGCTGTTGGCCGCCACGCCGCCGAAGCACTCGCTGCAGACCTTCGCATTGCTGGCGCTCGCGGTGGCTTTCGTGTCGGCATCGCAGGACGTGGTGATCGACGCCTATCGCACCGACCTGCTCAGCGCGGCGGAGCGCGGCCTCGGCTCGTCGCTCAACGTGCTGGGCTATCGGCTGGCGATGATCGTGTCGGGCGGCGTGGCCCTGATCTGGACCGACCCGTCGCAGGGCGGCGGCTGGACCTGGAGCGAGGTCTACCGCACGATGGCCTGGCTGATGGCCGGCGCTGCGGTGTTCTCGCTGCTCGCCTTGCCTCGACTGGCGCCCTTGCACGAGGGCCCGCGTGCGGTGGCGCGCAACGACGTGATCGGCTTCATCGCCGTGCTGGCGGCGGTAGGGCTCGGTTATCTGCTGACTCGCGAGTACGGCGGAGCGATCGCGCGCACGCTGCTGTCGCCGTGGCTGGCGCGCAGCACGCTCAATGCCAATCTTCAGGCGCGCTGGGTCGACCTGGCGACGCTGTTGCTCGGCATCGCCTTCACGCTGCCGCTGGCGGCGTTCGCCGCGCGCAAGGCGCGCTTCGACACGCTGCTGTCGGGCTTGTCGAACTACTTCGCATTGCCCGGCGCGGTGGGCTTCCTCGTCTTCATCGTGCTCTACAAGCTCGGCGACGCGTTCGCCGGCTCGTTGATGACGCCGTTCCTGCTGCAGGCGATGGCCTACAGCTCGGCCGAGGTCGGCGTGGTCAACAAGATCATCGGCCTGTGGCTGACGATCGGCGGCGCGCTGCTCGGCGGCGCGTTGATGCTCAAGCTAGGGCTGTATCGCGCGCTGATGCTGTTCGGCGTGCTGCAGATGGCGAGCAACGTCGGCTTCTGGTGGCTGGCCACCGCGGGCAAGGGCCAGCTGCCTGGCCTGACCATCCCGGCGTTCAACCTCGGCTTTGTCGAACTCGCGCAGGCCACGCCAGTGGACGGCGGCCTGCTGATGGTGATCGCGGCCGAGAACATCTCAGGCGGCATGGGCACCGCGGCATTCGTCGCGCTGCTGATGGCGTTGTGCAACCAGCGCTTCACCGCCACCCAGTTCGCACTGCTGAGCGCGTTCGCGTCGGTCGGCCGCGTGTGGGTGGGTCCGCTGGCCGGCGTGCTGGCCGAAGCCATCGGCTGGCCGACGTTCTTCGTGGTCTCCACGGTGCTGGCGGCGCCGGCGCTGGTCATGCTGTGGTGGATGCGCGCGCCGATGCGCGCGCTCGAGCCGCCGCTGCAAACCGCTGTCGTCGACGATTGAGCAGGGCACGCGGCGCGGCAGCGCTGCCTAGAATGGCCGGAAGCGGGCACACCGCATGCCCTCGGAAGAGCGACGATGAGCAGCGACTTCACGCTTCACGCCCCGATCGACGCCCCGGCGTTGGCCCACGCCCGCGGCTGTCGCTGTGCGCTGCACGGCCGGCGCCTGTTCACGGGTGCGGTGTTGGCTGCTGCCGCGCTGCCGGGCGTGGCCGTTGCGCAAACGATTCCCGAGTGCAAGCGCAGCACCTTCACCAAAGTCGTGTCCGCGCAGCAGCTCGAGCAGGCCGCCACCGAGCAGTACCGCCAGATGCTGGCGCAGGCGCAGAGCAAGAAGGCACTCGGCCCGAAAGACCATCCGCAGGTGGTGCGTCTGCGCACGATCGCCGAACGCATGATTCCCTACACGACCGAGTGCAACGCCGACGCGCGCAACTGGAAATGGGAAGTCAACCTGCTCGGCTCGCAGGAACTCAACGCGTTCTGCATGCCCGGCGGCAAGATCGCGTTCTTCTACGGCATCCTGTCCAAGCTGCAGCTCGACGACGACGAGGTGGCCGCGATCATGGGCCACGAGGTGTCGCACGCACTGCTGGAGCATGCGCGCGAGCGCATGGGCAAGACCACCGCCACGCGCCTGGGCGTCGAGCTGGGCGCGGCGATCTTCGGCCTCGGCAATGCCGGCCGGATGGTGGGTGACCTGGGCAGCCAGCTGTTGACCTTGAAATTCAGCCGCGACGACGAGTCCGAAGCCGATTCGCTCGGCCTGATCCTGGCCGCGAAGGCCGGCTACAACCCGGGTGCCGGCGTGACGCTGTGGCAGAAGATGCTGCAGGCCAGCAAGGGTGCGCCGCCGCAGTGGCTCTCGACCCACCCGTCGGGCGAGGCCCGCATCCGCGAGATCGAGTCGCGCCTGCCGGGCGTGCAGCCGATCTATGCCGCCGCCCAGAAGCCGCCGCAGAAGTTCGGCCCGCCGCCGAAGGACAGCAGCAGCGGTACCGGCTGACGGCCGGCTCCTCGGCGCGATCGGCGCCACCCCCGATGGAGGGAACCCGCCCGGTGGCCCTCGTCATTCCGCCCGTGGGGCGATGGTGCTGCGGCGACGCGGCAACGACCATCTGCCGCATCGCCACACGCCACCGGGAGCCCGAATGAACACCACCTTGTCACTGCCGAGCCGGTCGATGCGCACGCACGGACCCGCGCGCGAACCGTCGCGCGTGATGACTCCCCTGCACGAGCTCGCGCTGCTGCCGTTGCTCGAAGATCGGGAACCCGAGGCCGACGCGGAGTTCAGCCGCTGTGGCTGGTTCGATTCCAGCCTGGAACTCGCCGCCGGCCTGCAGGTGATCGAGTTCGTCGACGCGCTGCCGGCGGGTCTGCCGCTGCAACTGGCCTGAACCCCGGGGGGCGCTGCCACCGGCCTGTCTGGCGCAGATGCAGTTCGTCGGGGCGGCCTGACGGCCGGTCGCAAAGCGGTCGCGGCGCCGGGGTGCGCTGCCTACAGTTCACTCCATCGATGACGCAGACCGCGACACCGGACACAAGGAGAGCACCATGACCCGCAACATCACAGCCCAAGCCGTTTCGTTCAGCCTGGCCCTGC
>DATKJN010000188.1:0-2081 GCA_035543655.1 Burkholderiaceae bacterium
TCGAACGCGTCGCGCACGCCGTCGGCGAACAGGTTGGCCGCCAGCACCAGCGCCAGCATGAATCCGAATGCGGCGGCGAACGACCACCACACCAGCGGCTCCTCGCTCATTTCGGTGCGCGCCAGATTGATCATGCCGCCAAAGCTGTTCAGCGTCGGATCGACGCCGACGCCCACGTACGTGAGCACCGCTTCGTACAGGATGAGATCCGAGAAGTTCAGCACCGTGGTGATCAGCACCAGGTGCATCACGTTGGGCATGATGTGGCGCCACATGGTGCGCGCGTGCGACACACCGAACGCTTCGGCGGCCTGCACGAACTCCAGCTCACTGAGCTTCAGCGTTTCGGCGCGCACCAACCGACACAGCGTGGACCAACCCGTGAGGCCGAGGATGATGCACAGCAGGAACATCTTCAGATCGGCGCGTTCCAGTCCGGTGTCGAACAGCTCTGCGTGCGTGTCGATGTAGACCTGCAACATCAGCACGCAGGCGGCGATCAACAGCACGTTGGGCACCGACGTCAGCAAGGTGTAGAGGTATTGCACCCCCTCGTCGACCCAACCCTTGAAGTAGCCGGCCAACACGCCGAGCACGAGTGCGAGCGGCACCGTGGCAAGGGTCGACAGCGTGCCGATCACGAACGCGGTGCGCACGCTCTTCAGCGACTGCACCAGCACGTCGTTGCCGGTGCGATCGGTGCCGAGCACGTGGTAGTGGCCGGCAAGCGCCACCGCCGGGCCGATGAGCAATGCGACGATACCCAGTGTCAGCAGCAATACCCGCCACGGCAGGCGCGTGCGCCCGGCGACGATCGCTCGCCAGGTCGTGGGCCACGGCTCGCGGCCGCGAGCGACAGCGAGCGCGAGCCACACCGAAAGCAGTGCCGTCACCAGCAAGCCGGCCACGAGCCCGGCGAGCACACGCCGCGCCACGTCGGGCCGCCAGTCGCGCTCCGGCTCGTCGAGGTGCGCGCCACCGAAGGCAAGGCGCGGCACCTCGCGAACGGTCGCGCCGTCGCGCTCGAAGTTCTGCTTGATCAGCGCGTGGGTGGCGAGCGGAGCCGAATAGCTGGCCTCGCGCATCGCCAAGGGGCGCGCCAACACCAGATCGAGCAAGGAACTCGTGCGCGTGTCGTAGAACACCGCGCCCGTGGCCTGCCCAGGTGCCTGCGGCAGCACGCGGCGAAAGTGCACGCTGTCGAGCGCACTGATCAGCATGAACAGCGCCAACACCGCACCGGCACCCATCGTGGCGCCGTCGCGCGCCGCGAGCAGCCAGTTGGCGCGCAACTGCGGCTGCCGCGCCACACGCCAGGCGTACCACGCCAGCGCGGCGAACAACGCCCACAGCGCGGCGTCGGTCCACAGCGGCACGAGCTTGAACGGCATCAAGCCAGCCTCACCCGCGGATCGATCACGCTGTACAGCAAGTCGATCACGAGGTAGCTGCCGATGTACAGCAGCGCACTCAGAAACACCATCGATCGCACGATCGCGAAGTCCTGCCCGCTGATGGCTTCGATCACGAAGGCGCCGAGACCCGGGATGCCGAAGAAGCTCTCGAACACCAGGCTGCCGAGGAACACGTAAGGCAGGTACGAACCCGCGCTCGTGACGATGGGCATCAACGCGTTGCGCAACACATGGCGACCCAGCACGCGCAACTCGCTCAAGCCCTTGGCGCGCGCAGTGCGCACATAGTCCTTGCCGATCTCCTCGAGAAACATCGCGCGGTACAGCCGCGCCTCGGTACCCAGGTGCGACAGCAGCGACAACAACACCGGCAGGATCAGGAAACGCAGCGCGTCGAGCCCCGGCGCGTAGCCGGAGATCGGCACCAGGCGCAGCACGCGGGAGAACAGGAACTGGCCGACGATGATGTAGAACAAGCTGGAGATCGACAGCATCACCACGCACAGCACCACGCCCCAGAAGTCGATGCGGGAGTGGCGGAAGAACACCAGCAGCAACGAGAACGCCACGCTGGCGATCAACTGCAGCACGAACAGCGGCAGCGCCAGCTGCAGGCTCACCCACATGCGCGTCTTCACCTCGTAACCGATGTCCACGCTGCGGGTG
>DATKJN010000189.1:0-3319 GCA_035543655.1 Burkholderiaceae bacterium
GGGCTTGCCGAGCAGGCGGCAGTGCATGCCGATCGACATCATCTTCGGCGCCTCGTCGCCTTCTTCGTACAGCGCGTCGAAGCTGTCGCGCAGGTAGGTGAAGAAGTGGTCGCCGGTGTTGAAGCCCTGCGCCTGCACGAAACGCATGTCGTTGGTGTCCAGCGAGTACGGCACCACCAGGTGCGGCACGGTCGTGCCGTCGCTCTTGGTGACGCAGGCCCAGAAGGGCAGGTCGTCGCCGTAGTAGTCGCTGTCGTAGTCGTAGCCGCCCTGGTCCACCACCAGGCGGCGCGTGTTCGGGCTGTCGCGGCCGGTGTACCAGCCGAGCGGCCACTCGCCCCCGGTGAGTTCCTTCAGGAGGTGGCTGGCCACGCCGATGTGCTTGCGCTCGGTGGCTTCGGGCATGTGCTGGTGGTGGATCCAGCGCAGGCCGTGGTTGGCGATCTCGTGGCCGTGTTCCATGAACGCGGCCACCAGCTCGGGGTAGCGCTGCAGCGCCGTGACCACACCGAACACGGTGAGCGGCAGGCGGCGCTTCTGGAACTCGCGCAGGATGCGCCACACGCCGACGCGCGAGCCGTACTCGTACATCGACTCCATCGTCATGTGGCGGTTCTCGTAGGCCTGCGCGGTGACGAGTTCGGACAGGAAGGTCTCCGAGGTCGGGTCGCCGTGCAGCACGTTGTTCTCGCCGCCCTCTTCGTAGTTGAGGACGAATTGCACCGCGATGCGCGCGGCGCCGGGCCAGCGTGCATGCGGCACCTGGCGGCCATAGCCGCGCAGATCGCGCGGGTAGGGCGTGTGCGATTCGTTCATCGATTCAGATTCAACACCAGAGCCAGATCGGGGCGGCGCGGATCGAGCCGCAAATTGCGTTCCACGCTGCCCAGATGCTTGAGCGTGAGGCGCGCCGCGTCGCGCGCATCGCCGCGCTCCAGCGCGTCGACGATCGCCACGTGTTCGGCATAGGACTCTTCGGCCGAATGCGACGACTGGTACATCAACGAGATCAGCGACGAGCGCGTCAACAGGTCGCGCAGCAGCTGCGCCAGCACCTCGTTGCCCATCAGGCGCGCGAGCACGACGTGAAAGTCGGCCAGCAGGCGCGTGCGGCCCGAGACGTCGGTGCGCTGCACCGCGGCGCGTTCGGCCTGCAGGTGGGAGCGCAATTCGGTGATCTGTGCCGGCGTGATGGTGCGCGCGAGCTGCTTGATCATCGCGCCCTCGATCAGCTGGCGCGCCTCGAACACCTGGCGTGCCTCGGTCACGCTCGGCGCGGCCACGGTGGCACCGCGCGCCGGCTGAAGCAGCACCAGCCGGTCGCGGCTCAGTTGATTGAGCGCCTGCCGCACCAGCGTGCGCGACACGCGGAAAATGTCGGCCAGCTTCTGCTCGGCGAGCTTGGTGCCGGGCATCAGGCGCCGCTCGGCGATCGCTGCGGTGATCGAGTCGACGATGCGCTGCGTCGCCGTCTGCGCCGCCTCGCTGCGCGCAGGAGGCGGCGGCACGCTGCGCTGGATCACGCGCAGTGCCACGCGACCGCGCGGCACCGGGGGGTCTTTCGGGGTGGCTTTCAAGGCAGTGCTCGATTGACCTGTACGCAGAAGTGTATACACTTTGCCCGCCGCGATCCAACCGCGGCACGCACCATTCTCTTCTGCGGAGCCGCCTCCCATGGGCCACCTCAGCACCCACGTGCTCGACACGATGCACGGCACGCCGGCCGCCGGCATGCGCGTGCGGCTGCTGCGGCTGCAGGGCCCGACCGAACACACGCTCGCCGCGTTCGAGCTCAACGCCGATGGCCGCCATGCAGGCGGCGCACTGCTCGATGCGGCGGCCATGGCGGCCGGCCGCTACCGCCTGCTGTTCTCGGTGGCGGCCTACTTCCGCCGCCGCGGTGTGGTGCTGCCCGATCCGCCGTTCATCGACGAGGTGCAGCTCGACTTCGGCATCGCCGATGCGGCCGGCCACTACCACGTGCCGCTGTTGGTGAGCCCGTGGAGCTACTCCACCTACCGGGGCAGCTGACGCGATGGCGATCAAGATCGCTTCGATGAAGCCGCACTGCAGCGCACCGGAGTGGCAGGCGCGGGTGGACCTGGCCGCGTGCTACCGGCTGGTGGACCTGTACGGCATGAGCGACATGATGGCCAACCACATCAGCTCGCACGTGCCCGGCGAGCCCGGCGCCTTCCTGATCAACGCCTACGGCCTGATGTACGAAGAGATCACCGCCTCCAGCCTGATCAAGGTCAACCTGGCCGGCGACATCCTGGCCAAGCCCGATTTCGGCACCTTGGACTACGGCATCAACCGCGCCGGCTACGTGATCCACAGCGCCATCCATGCCGCGCGGCCGGAGGTGGCCTGCGTCATCCACACCCATGCCTTCGCCTCCATGGCGGTGAGCGCGCTGCAGTGCGGGCTGCTGCCCATCACCCAGACCGCCATGCGCTTCCTGAAGATCGGCTACCACGACTACCAGGGCGTGGTGCTCGACGAGGCCGAGAAGGCCTCGCTGCTGGCCGACCTGGGCGAGCGCGAGGCGCTGATCCTGCGCAACCACGGGGCGCTGGTGGTGGGCCGCACAGTGGGAGAAGCGTTCAACTGGGCACACCGGCTGGAGCTGGCGTGCCGCACGCAGCTGGCGGCCATGGCCACGCAGTCGGCGCTGGTGCCGGTGCCGCCGGATGTGCTCGAAGCCACCTGGAACAACTACCAACGCGGCACGCGCCGGCCCTATGGCCTGATGGAGTGGCCCGCGCTGCTGCGCAAGCTCGACCGGCTCGATCCGGCGTACGCCACCTGACGGTGCCTGGACGTTGCTGCACGAATCTTGCAAGCCCGACGCTCACCCCATCCATCTGTTCACCAGGAGCGTCCCTTGAGCCTTGTTCGTTTGATCTGCAGCACTGCGCTGTGGTCGTTCGCCGCCGTCGCGCACGCCGCGTGGCCCGAGAAGCCGGTGCGCATCGTCGTCACCTTCGCCGCCGGCGGCGCCAGCGACATCGTGGCGCGCACCATCTCCGAGCCGTTGGCCAAGGCGCTCGGCCAGCCGGTGATCGTCGACAACAAGCCGGGCGCCGGCGGCACCATCGGCGGCGCGGAGGTCGTGCGCGCGGCGCCCGATGGCTACACGCTGATGCTGTCGAACTCCACGCCGCTGTCGATCGGTCCGTGGACCGTGCCCAAGCTGCCGTACGATCCGGTCAAGCAGTTCACCCACGTGGCGATGCTCGGCGTGGCGCCGGTGTTGATCATGGCCAACCCGAAGAGCGGGCCCGCCACGCTGAAAGACCTGCCGAAGGCCGCTGCG
>DATKJN010000190.1:0-2367 GCA_035543655.1 Burkholderiaceae bacterium
CGCAGAGCCGGCGCGCGATCGAGCGCCTCGGCGCGCAGCTCGACGGCATCCTGCGCTCGCACCAGATGAGCCCCGACGGCACGCTGCGCGACACCGCGGTGTACAGCATCACCGCGGCCGAGTGGCCCACCGTGCGGTCACACCTGAACTGGCAGCTCGAAAAGCCGCGCTGACCTTCCCGTTTGCTGCTCACCACCCGCTGGTGCAGGCCGTTGCCATGGCGAAGAAGAAGATCGACATCGACACCTTGTGGAACCTGGAGCGCCTGGGACCGCTGTCGCTGTCGCCCGACGGCGCGCAGGCGGCCGCTGCCGTCACGCGCTATTCGATGGACGACAACAAGAGCCACGCGTCGATCTGGCTGTTGTCGACCCTGGGCGGCGAGCCGCGTGGGCTCACGCAATGCGGCGACAAGGACGGCCAACCGGCGTTCAGTCCGCGCGGCGATTGGGTGGGCTTCATCGCCAAGCGCGAACAGCAGGGCCACAAGGACGAAGAGCCGCAGTTCTACGTGATCGCGCCCGATGGCGGCGAGGCGCGGCGCGTGGGCAGCGTGGCCACCGGCATCGATGCGTTCCGCTGGTTCCCCGACGGCCAGCGCATCGCCTTCGTGTCGTGGGTGTGGCCCGATGCCAAGGGCGACGCGGCGCAGGCCAAGCGGCTAAAGGCATTGCGCGACCGCAAGGAAACCGGCTACGCCACCAGCGAAGCGATGTACCGCTACTGGGACCATTCGCTGCCGGTGGGCCGTGCGCCGCTGTTGCACGTGATGGACATCCACAGCGGCCGCGTGCGCAACGTGTTCGAAGGCAGCGGCTACGAGCTCGAACGCGCCGAGCCCGACGTCAACGCCTTCGACATCTCGCCCGACGGCCGGCGCATCGTGTTCGCGTTCGACCCCGCCGACGAGAAGCGCTTCGAGAACCGCTTCGCGTTGGCCGAACTCGACCTCAAGAGCGGCCGCTTCGACGTGATCGTGCGCGACGCCAACTGGACCTTTCACGCGCCGCGCTACAGCCCCGACGGCTCCGAGATCGCGTTTCGTGCCAAGCACGAGGGCCTGAAGCACACGATGCCGTTCCAGCTCGCCATGTGGGAGCGCGCCAGCCGGCGCTGGACCGTGGAGAGCGCCGAGTGGGATCACGAGGTGCACGCGCCGCTGCTGTGGGAAGAAGATGGCCAGGCGCTGCTGTTCACCGCCGAGCAGCAGGGCCGTCTGCATCTGTGGCGCTTCGATCGCCCCGACCGGCGCGCCGAGGTGCTGGTGGCCGGCGGCTGGGTGAGCGCATTCGACAAGTGCGCTGGCACGCTGGTCACGGTGGCCGACGGCGCCGATCATCCGGGGCGCGCGACAGCCTGCGTGCCGGGCAGTGCGCCGCGCCGCATCGAACACTTCAACGACAAGGTGCTGGCCGGCATCGACCTCGGCCGCCATGAAGAGGTGTGGCTCACCGGCGCGCTCGGCGACCGCGTGCAGATGTGGTTGAGCTACCCGCCGGGCTTCGACCCCAAGAAGACCTACCCGGTGCTGCACACCATCCACGGCGGCCCGCACACCGCCTTCGGCGACAGCTGGCACTACCGTTGGAACCACAAGGTGTTCGCGGCGCAGGGTTACGTGGTGGCGGCGGTCAACTACCACGGCTCGTCGAGCTTCGGCTATGCGTTCGCCGACTCGATCACGCACCGCTGGGGCGAACTCGAACTGCAAGACGTCGAGGCCGCCACGGACTGGTTGTTGAAGAAGCCGTGGGCCGACAAGCGCCGCATCTACGCGTCGGGCGGCAGCTACGGTGGCTTCATGGTGGCGTGGATGAACGGCCACGTGAAGCCGGGCCGCTACGCCGCCTACGTGTGCCATGCCGGCTGCTTCGACTGGGTCGGCATGTTCGCCGAGGATGCCTACACCTGGTTCCCGCAGGAGCTCGGCGCCGCGTACTGGGACGACATGGCCAAGGTGCACTCGCAAAGCCCGCACGCGTTCGCGGCCCACATGCAAACCCCCACGCTGGTGGTGCACGGGGCGCTCGACTACCGCGTGCCCGACGCGCAAGGCCTGGCCTACTACAACACGTTGAAGGCGCGCGGCGTCGACGCACGCCTGCTGTGGTTCGCCGACGAAAACCATTGGGTGCTCAAGCCGCGCAACAGCAGGCAGTGGTACGGCGAGTTCTTCGACTGGCTGCGGCGGCACGACGGCGCGGCTGCAAAAAGTCGCACAAGGAACTCGCGCAAGCGGTCCAGCTAGTCGCGGGGTTACCCTTCGCACGCTGCTGCCTAGAATGCGCGCCATCGACAACAAGGGAGCGGCCATGCGAGGCGAGGTCAAACAGGCGGTGGGATTGCGTGTCGCGTGCATGACCGTGA
>DATKJN010000191.1:0-5349 GCA_035543655.1 Burkholderiaceae bacterium
ATGGCCAGCCGCCGCGCAAGCTGCGCCTCGGCGGCTGGCTGATGCCGCTGCTGCGCGTGCTGGCCAAGGGCCGTCGCCTGCGCGGCGGTGCGCTCGACCTGTTCGGCCGCACCGACGAGCGCCGCATGGAGCGCGAGCTGATCAGCCAGTACGAAGCGCGCATCGACGAGCTGCTGCCGCGCCTGCGGGTCGAGAACCTGGCACTCGCCGGCGAGATCGCGCGCCTGCCGTTGAGCATGCGCGGCTATGGCCACGTGAAGATCGCCAACGTGGCGTTGGCGCGTGCGCGCGAGGCCGAGTTGCTGCACCGGCTCGACCCCCAGCGTTACCCGCGGCCGCCCTCGGCGCCCCAGGCCGGCCAGCTGCGCGGCATCGCGGTGGTGGCGCGCTGAGCGGCCCGGGCTCTGGCCGGGGCGCCGCGGCGCATGTGGTAGAACGGCGGCCCGGTCCGCTGTCCCGTTCGCATTCGCATGGCCTTCAAGCCCGTTGCCTTCGATCCGTATGGTCGCCGCAAGCGCTCGGCGTGGCGTTTGCCGCGCTGGCTGGTGTTGTTGGTGCTGGGCGCAGCCGCCGGCGCGGGCGGCGTGATCGTGGTGCAGGAGCGCATGCTGCCGCCGCGACTGTCGGCCAGCGAATCCACCGCGCTGCGCACCCAGCTCGCGCAGGCCGAGCAGGACCGTGACCGTGCGCGCCGCGACCTCGCCGCCACCACGCAGAAGCTCGATGCCACCGTGGCCGAGCGCAAATCGCTGGCCGACGAGCTCGTCGCCGATCGTGAACGCACCAAGAACTCGCGCGCCGACCAGGACTTCTTGATCGCATCGCTGCCGCCCGATCCGCGTGGTGGCGTGGTCGAGGTGCGCGCCGCGCGCCTCACGCGCGAACGCGGCGAGCTGACCTATGAAGTCCTGCTCACACGCGCCAAAGCCGGCAACGCACCGATGGCCGCCGTGATGCAGTTCGTGGTCACTGGCCTCGCCGGTGGTGTTGAAAAACACATCACGCTCGAACCGATCAAGGTCAGCGTCGGTGCACACCAGAGTCTGCGCGGCAGCTTGCAACTGCCCGACGCGTTCACGCCCAAGCGCACCACGATCAGCGTGTTCGACCGCCCGGGCGGCAAACAGCTCGGCATGCGCGTGATGTACGTGAACTGAACCACGCCTGAAACGACCTCTGACGGCCAGGCCTTGGCCACAATGGCCGCATGCCCCGTTTCGCCGCCAACGTGTCGATGCTGTTCGACGACGTGCCCTTCCTCGACCGCTTTGCGCGCGCCGCGCAGGCCGGCTTCGAGGCGGTGGAGTGCCAGTTTCCGTACGCGCACGAGGCGGCCGCGATCCGCGAGCGGCTCGACGCCAACTGCCTGACGATGGTGCTGCACAACCTGCCGCCCGGTGACCACGACGCCGGCGACCGCGGCATCGCGTGCCTGCCCGACCGCGTGCCAGAGTTCAAGCGCAGCGTGCAGCAGGGCATCGAGACGGCGCGTTCGCTCGGCGTGCGGCAGCTCAACTGCCTGGCCGGCAAGGCACCGATCGATGCCGACCCGGCGCTGCTGCGCCGCACGCTGGTGAGCAATCTGAAGTACGCGGCATCGGCGTGTGCCAAGGCGAAACTCAAGCTGTTGGTCGAGCCGATCAACGCGCACGACGTGCCCGGCTTCTTCGTCAACACCACCGCGCAGGCGATCGGCATCCTCGACGACGTGGGCGCGCCGAATGCATTCGTGCAGTACGACATCTACCACGCGCAGCGCATGGAAGGCGACTTGGCCCTCACGGTGCAGAAGCACCTCGCGCGCATCGGCCACATCCAGGTCGCCGACACACCGGGCCGCCACGAACCCGGCACCGGCGAGATCAACTACAGCTACCTGTTCGCGCATCTCGACCGCATCGGCTACAGCGGCTGGGTCGGCTGCGAATACCGTCCGACGAGCACCACCCAGGCCGGCCTTTCGTGGCGGCAGCGCTTGCTGCGTTGAACCGGCACCAGCGCGAGGTGTGCTGGTGATGTAATGCGCGGGTGATCCGAGACCCGCGCGCGTTCCTCAGAGTGCTGTTCGACACCGCCGTGGCGCGTGCATTGCCCGAGCAGGCGATGCAAGCGGTGCTCCCCGAGCCACCGAAGGGCCGCACGCTGGTGCTCGGCGCCGGCAAGGCTGGCGGCGCGATGGCGGCGGCGCTCGACACGTTGTGGCCGCAAGAGGCGGCGCTGTCGGGGCTGGTGGTCACGCGCTACGGGCACGTGCCGCTGGCCTATCGCGACGACGCCAGCGCACCGCGCGGCCGCCGCCGCATCGAGGTGGTCGAGGCATCGCATCCGGTGCCCGACGCAGCCGGTGAGCGGGCGGCGCAGCGCATCGTCGAGCTGACGCAGGGCCTGAGCGCCGACGACCTCGTGGTGTGCTTGATCTCCGGCGGTGGCTCGGCGCTGCTCAGCCTGCCGGCGCCCGGGCTCACGCTGGCGGACAAGCAGCGCATCAACGGGGCGCTGCTGGCCAGCGGCGCGGCCATCGACGAGATGAACTGCGTGCGCAAGCACCTGTCGGCCATCAAGGGCGGACGGCTGGCGGCGCGCTGCGCGCCGGCGCGCGTGGTCACGCTGGTGATCAGCGACGTGCCGGGCGACGACCCGTCGGTGATCGCCAGCGGCCCGACCGTGCCCGATGCCACCACCTGCGCCGATGCGCTGCGCCTGCTGCAACGCTACGGCATCGAGGTGCCGCCCGCGGCGCGCGCAGGCCTCGAAAGCGGCGCGTTCGAAACGCCGAAACCGGGCGATGCCGCATTCGCCGGCCACGCACTGCACCTGATCGCCACTCCGCAGCAGAGCCTGGAGGCGGCGGCCGCGCGTGCGCGGGCGGCCGGAATCGAGGCGCACATCCTGAGCGACGAGATCGAAGGCGAGTCCAAAGAGGTCGGCAAGGTGCACGCGGCGCTGGCGCGCGCGGTGCGCCGGCGTGGCCAGCCGTTTGCGAAGCCGTGCGTGATCCTGAGCGGCGGCGAGACGACCGTGACGGTGGCGCGCGCCGCCCAGGAAGGGCAGCGCCTCGGGCGCGGCGGCCGCGCCAGCGAGTTCCTGCTCGGTTGCACGATCGCGCTGCAGGGCGAGTCCGATGTCTGGGTGCTCGCCGCCGACACCGACGGCATCGACGGCATCGAGGACAACGCCGGCGCGATCGTCACGCCCGACACCTTGGCGCGGGCCCGCGCCAAGGGCTTGAGCGCGACCGACCATCTCGATCGCCACGATGCGCACGGCTTCTTCGAGCCGCTCGGCGACCTGGTGGTCACCGGGCCGACCTACACCAACGTCAACGACTTCCGCGCGCTGCTGGTGCTGTAGCCCGGCTCCGGGCATGGCAGCGCGACGCTGCTGCCGTGTTCCAGCGGATGAGCCGCTGCAGTCAAGCGGCCGCCGCGGATCCGGCTTTGCCGCTCCGCTGGCGGCGCCCACTCGAGGGGCAGGCGCCGAAGGCGCCTTGGGGCTAGGTCATTGACGCGGCTGGATGCCCGCGATCGACCACGACCCGCTGTTGGCATCGGTGGGGCGCACCAGGTGCCACACCTCGTCGAACGGCTCGGCGCCGTTGTGAGCCTCTTCGCGGATCAGACCGTGGAAACGCACGCTGACGATCTGGCGCTCGTTCTCCTGTGCAAAGTCGAGCAGTTCGGCCTTCAACGTGACCACATCGGTCTGCTGCGGCGCGTTGGTGCGGTCCTGCAGGTCGAGCTTCAGCGACGAGAACAGCTCCGGCGTGGTGAACGCGCGCAGGTCGTTCGCATCGGACTTGTCGTTGGCCGCCTGCAGGCGGATGAAGATCATCTTGGCGATGCGCTCGAACGCCGCGGCGTCGAAGTCGGCCGGCAGCGAGGCCGGTGCGGCCTGCAATGCGGTCGTGACGGGCGCGGCGATCTGCGGTGCGGCCGCGGAGGCCGCGGGCGGGTTCAGCGGCGTGCGCAAGGTCTGGGTCGAGCCCGCACCCGCGCCTGCACCTGCCATTGCGAAGGGTGTGCGCTCACGTGCGGTCGCACCGCCGCTGGCGAAACGGCGCATCGCCCAGCGGATCGCGACCATCGCGACCACCGCCAGCAACATCAGCATCACGACGTTGGCCAGCCCTTCGCCCAGGCCGAGGTGCGAGAACAGGGCCGCCAAGCCGAGGCCGGCGGCCAGCCCGGCGATCGGGCCCATCCAAGAGCGCTTGGGTGCGGCGGCCGCAGCGGCGCCGGTGGCGGCTGGTGCCGCGGCGGCAGCGGGCGCGCCCGGGTTGTTGGGCGTGGCCGCCGGCTGGGCCGGCGTTTGCGGTGCGGCCTTGTCGGGTGCCGTGCGTTGCATGCCGGCTGGCCGTCCGCCGCCGAGCCGTTTGGCATCGACGTCGCTCGGAACCAATGCACCGGCCATGCCAGCGATCAATGCAGCGATCAACCAGGTCTTCATGCGCTCAATCCTCAGGTTCCTCAGATGGTGGCCCCACGCCAGATGAGGGCGGCGGGCCGGATGGCAAGCATCGTGCGGTCAATCCGACCGCGGTGCAAGCCACGGTTCCCCGTGGGGCTGGGAGTCCGGCGGCGGCGATCGGTTCCGTCGGCGGGCCGATCAAGTGACCGGCGCGGGGTTGAACAGCACCAGTGCGTTGTGCAGATGCCAGCGTTCGGCCCAGGTTTTGCGGCCGCTGGCCACCTCGAGCATCTGGCGGAACAGCGCCCAGCCGGTCTCTTCGATGGTCGCGGCACCGTCGGCGATGGTGCCGGCGTTCAGATCCATCAAATCGTGCCAGCGCCGCGCCAAGTCGCTGCGCGTGGCCACTTTGATCACCGGGCACGCAGCCAGGCCGTACGGCGTGCCGCGGCCGGTGGTGAACACGTGCAGGTTCATGCCGGCGGCCAGTTGCAAGGTGCCGCAGATGAAGTCGCTGGCCGGCGTGGCCGCATAGACCAGCCCGCGCTGGTCGCGTTTGAGCTTCTCGCCGGGTGGCAGCACGTGCGAGATGGCGGAGGTGCCGCTCTTGATCACCGAGCCCATCGCCTTCTCGACGATGTTGGACAAGCCGCCGGCCTTGTTGCCCGGCGTGGTGTTGGCGGCGCGGTCGACCTGGCCGCGGGCCAGGTACTCGTCGTACCAGCCGAGCTCGCGCACGATGTCGTGCGCCACCTGCGGCGTGGCGGCGCGCGATGTGAGGTGTGCCACCGCGTCGCGCACCTCGGTGTTCTCGCTGAACATGATGGTCGCGCCGGCGCGCACCAGCAGGTCGGCGCAATAACCGACGGCCGGGTTGGCGGTGACGCCCGAGAACGCATCGCTGCCGCCGCACTGCACGCCGACGACGAGGTCACTGGCCGG
>DATKJN010000192.1:0-11761 GCA_035543655.1 Burkholderiaceae bacterium
CCGTGCGCCGCCGGGTGCTGCGGGCCGAAGTTGAGCGTGTAGTTCTTGATCTCGGCCATGGCTACACGTCGCCGTACTTTTCTTCGCGCACCACGCGCGGCGTGATCTCGCGCGGCTCGATCGTGACCGGCTGGTAGATGACGCGCTTCTTCTCGGCGTCGTAGCGCATCTCGACATGGCCCGACACGGGGAAGTCTTTGCGCATCGGGTGGCCGATGAATCCGTAGTCGGTGAGGATGCGGCGCAAGTCGAGGTGGCCTTCGAAAATGATGCCGTAAAGGTCGAACGCCTCGCGCTCGAACCAGTTGGCCCCGGCCCAGATCTCGGTGACAGAGGCCACCACGGGCACATCGTCGTCGAGCGCGAACACCTTCAGGCGCACGCGCCAGTTGTGGGTGACCGACAGCAGGTGCAGCACCACGCAGTAACGCAGGCCGTCCCACGGCTCGTTGCGGTAGCTGGAGTAGTCGACGCCGCACAGGTCGACCATCTGCTCGAACTTGAGCTCCGAGTGGTCGCGCAGCGTGCGCGTGGCGCCGAGGTAGTCGGCGGCCTTGACCGTGACGGTGATCTCACCGCGGTCGCGCACCAGCTGCTGGATGCTCGCGCCGAGGATGGTCTGCAGGGCGGCCTGCAAGGTGTCGAGACGGCTGCTCATCCGCTCAGGCCCGTGCGATGGTGTTCTCGCGCCGGATCTTGGCCTGCAGCTGCAAGATGCCGTACAGCAGCGCCTCCGCGGTCGGCGGGCAACCGGGCACGTAGACGTCGACCGGCACGATGCGGTCGCAGCCGCGCACCACCGAGTAGCTGTAGTGGTAATAGCCGCCGCCATTGGCGCACGAGCCCATGCTCAGCACCCAACGTGGCTCGGCCATCTGGTCGTACACCTTGCGCAGCGCCGGTGCCATCTTGTTGCACAGGGTGCCGGCCACGATCATCAAGTCGCTCTGGCGCGGACTCGGACGGAACAGCATGCCGAAACGATCGATGTCGTAGCGCGCCGCGCCGGCATGCATCATCTCGACCGCACAGCACGCCAAGCCGAACGTCATCGGCCACAACGAGCCGGTCTTCGACCAGTTGATCAGCTTGTCGACCGAGGTGGTGACGAAGCCCTCTTTCAGTACGCCTTCAATGCCCATGCGCGGATACCGCTATTCCCAATCGAGGGCGCCCTTTTTCCATTCGTAGAGGAAGCCGACGACCAGGATGGTGAGAAAGATCATCATCGCCCAGAAGCCCACGGCACCGATCTCTTTGAGCGCCACCGCCCACGGAAACAGGAACGCGATCTCCAGGTCGAACAGGATGAAGAGGATGGCGACGAGGTAGTAGCGCACATCGAACTTCATGCGCGCGTCTTCAAACGCCTCGAAGCCGCATTCGTACGGGCTGTTCTTCTGCGCATCAGGCCGATTGGGGCCGAACACGAACCCGATCGCCTGCGGAAGGACGCCGACAGCCACCCCCACCAGGATGAACAGGATGACGCTCAGGTAGGGTTGCAGGTCCATCATCGGCTTGGGATCTGTCGGTGCGTATCGGATCAGGAACCTGTCGCGAACGCCGTTCTTGGTGCCGACGGCGAGACTCGAACTCGCACAGCTTTCGCCACTACCCCCTCAAGATAGCGTGTCTACCAATTTCACCACGTCGGCACGGCGTCGTTGAGCCCGATCGCTCCGGCAAAGGCCTCGAGGAAAGGCCTTCGAACAGCCCGACATTCTAATGACTTTCAACGGCAGGCCGTTGCCGTTGTGACACGGCGGCGCCTGCGGCGTGCGCCGCATGCGGGTGCACCTTGAGTGCGCCGAGCCGCGCGTTTAGCCGGGGCTTGTCAGCGCGCCGGCGACGCGGCCGGTGCCGGTGCGCTGGCCGCGCCCGGTATCACCGCACCCGGAATCACTGCACCGGGAATCACCGGTGCCGATGCCGCGCTGGCGGCGCCTGCTGGGCGGTCGAGCACGGTGTTGCCGCCGGCTTGCGGGCGGCCACCGGCCGACATGAACGCCAATGCGAGTGTGCAGACGAAGAACACCGTGGCGCACACCGCGGTGGAGCGCGACAGGAAGTTGGCGCTGCCGGTGGCACCGAACAAGCTGCCCGATGAGCCGCTGCCGAACGACGCGCCCATGTCGGCACCCTTGCCGTGCTGGACCAACACGAGGCCGATCATCGACACCGCCGACAGGATCTGCACGATCAGCACGATATTCGTCAACACTTGCATGAGAGAGCTTTCGGTTCTGTGGACGCGGTCGGTTCAATCCGCCGCGCGGCAGATGGCGATGAAGTCGTTGGCTTTCAATGACGCGCCGCCGATCAGGCCGCCGTCGATGTCGGGTTGTGCGAACAATGTGCCCGCGTTTTCGGCCTTGACACTGCCGCCGTAGAGGATCTTCATCTGGTCGGCGTGGGGTGTCGCGGCATGCAGCTGCGCGCGCAGCAGCGCGTGCACCGCCTGCGCCTGCTCGGGCGTGGCCGTGCGACCGGTACCGATGGCCCACACCGGTTCGTAGGCCACCACCATCTCGCCGGCGCAGTGGGCCAGCGTGTGGATCACGGCTGACAGCTGGCGCTTGACCACGGCATCGGTCTCACCGGCTTCGCGCTGGGCCAGGCTTTCGCCGACACACACGATCGGCGTCACGCCCCTGGCGAGCGCTGCCTTGGCCTTGTCGGCCACCAACTGGTCGCTCTCGTCGTGGTACTGGCGACGCTCCGAGTGGCCCACGATGGCGTAGCGGCAGCCAAATTCCGCCAGCATCGCCGCCGACACCTCGCCGGTGAACGCGCCCTGCTCGTGGACCGAACAATCCTGTGCACCCCAACGCAAGTCGCTGCTGGCGAAAGCCAGCGCCACCTCGGCGAGGTAGGGAAACGGCGGGCACACCGCGACATCGCAGCCGAACGGCCGCGCCTGCGCAATGGCTGCCAGCAGCGGCTCGTTGGCTGCGCGGCTGCCCTGCATCTTCCAGTTGCCGACCACCAGCTTGCGTCGCATGGGGCTCACCAACGCAGCATGATCTTGCCGACGTGCGCGCCCGACTCCATCAGCGCATGCGCCTGCGCGGCATCAGCCGCATCGAACACCTTGTGCACGATCGGCTTGACCTTGCCCGATTCGAGCAGCGGCCACACATGCTGGAGCAGCGCCTTGGCGATCGCCGCCTTGAACGCTTCGGGGCGCGGGCGCAGCGTGGAGCCGGTGATCGTGAGGCGGCGACGCAGCACCTCGCCGGCGTTGAACTCGCTCTTCACGCCGCCCTGCACCGCGATGATCACAATGCGGCCGTCATCGGCTAGGCACTTGACCTCGCGCGCCACGTAGTCACCCGCCACCATGTCGAGCACCACGTCGGCACCGTGGCCGTCGGTCAGGCGCTTGACCTCTTCGACGAAGTCCTGCTCCTTGTAGTTGATGGCCGCGTCGGCGCCGATCTGCAGACAAGCCTTGCACTTGTCTGCGCTGCCCGCGGTGGCGATCACCTTGGCACCGAATGCCTTGCCGAGCTGGATCGCCGTGACGCCGATGCCGCTGGTGCCGCCCTGCACCAGCAAGGTCTCGCCCTTTTGCAGGCGAGCGCGGTCGAAGACATTGGTCCACACGGTGAAGAAGGTCTCCGGCAGGCCACCTGCCTCGAGGTCGCTCAGGCCCTTGGGCACCGGCAGGCACTGCGAGACCGGCGCGACCGCAAATTGTGCGTAACCGCCGCCGGCGACCAATGCGCACACCTTGTCGCCGACCTTGAATCGCGCTCGGGCCATCGCGTCGGCGTCGCCACCGACGATCTCACCCGCGAACTCCAACCCTGGCAGATCCGATGCACCGGGTGGCGGCGCGTACGCACCCTTGCGTTGCAGCACATCGGGTCGGTTCACGCCCGACGCACTGACGCGCACAAGCACCTCGCCTGGCCCGGGTTTGGGATCGGACCGTTCGGCGAGCACCAACACCTCGGGTGCACCAAAGCCCCTGATCTCGACGACCTTCATGTCGGCGCTGCGTCAGCCTTGCTGGTCTTGCGGCGGCCGCACCAGCTGCTGCTGTTGCTCGGCCGACTCCACGCCTTGCGGCTCCTCACGCACCTCGCGCTCGCGACGCGGCGGGCGATCACCACGGTCACCACCACGGTCACCGCGATCACCCCGATCGCGACGCGGCGGACGATCGCCGCGATCACCGCGGTCGTCTTCCATGCCTTCGGGCCGATCGAGCAGCGCCTTCATCGACAGCTTGACGCGACCCTTCTCGTCGGTCTCGAGCACCTTGACCCTGACCACCTGGCCTTCGCTCAGCACGTCGGTCACTTTCTCGATGCGTTGGTGCGCGATCTGGCTGATGTGCAGCAGGCCATCCTTGCCCGGCAGCAGGTTCACCAGAGCGCCGAAATCGAGGATCTTGGTGATCGGGCCCTCATAGACCTTGCCGACTTCGACGTCGGCGGTGATCTCCTCGATGCGCTTCTTGGCGAACGCCGCCTTGTCGGCGTCGACCGACGCGATGGTGATCGTGCCGTCTTCCCCGATGTCGATCGTGCAGCCGGTCTCGTCGGTGAGCGCACGGATCGTGGAACCGCCCTTGCCGATCACGTCGCGGATCTTCTCCGGGTTGATCTTCATGGTGTACAGGCGCGGTGCGAACTGCGACACGTCGGCCCGTGCACTGCCCACTGCCTCGACCATCTTGGCCAGGATATGCAGGCGCGCTTCCTTGGCCTGTGCCAACGCGACCTGCATGATCTCCTTGGTGATGCCCTGGATCTTGATGTCCATCTGCAGCGCGGTGATGCCCGCGCCGGTGCCAGCCACCTTGAAGTCCATGTCGCCGAGGTGATCCTCGTCGCCGAGGATGTCGGTCAGCACGGCGAAGCGGTTGGCTTCCTTGATCAGGCCCATGGCGATGCCGGCCACGTGCGCCTTCATCGGCACGCCCGCATCCATCAGCGCCAGGCAACCGCCGCACACCGAGGCCATCGACGACGAGCCGTTGCTCTCGGTGATTTCGCTGACCACGCGGATCGAGTACGGGAAGTCCTCCTTGCTCGGCAGGCACGCGACCAGCGCGCGCTTGGCGAGGCGGCCGTGGCCGATCTCGCGCCGCTTCGGGCTGCCCACGCGACCGGTTTCACCGGTGGCGAACGGCGGCATGTTGTAGTGGAGCATGAAGCGTTCTTCGTATTCGCCGGCCAGCGCGTCGATGCGCTGCGAGTCGCGCTCGGTGCCGAGCGTCGAGGCCACCAACGCCTGCGTTTCACCGCGGGTGAACAGCGCCGATCCGTGCGCACGCGGAAGCACGCCGGCGCGAATCTCGATCGGTCGCACGGTGCGCGTGTCGCGCCCGTCGATGCGCGGCTCGCCAGCGAGGATCTGGCTGCGCACGATGCGCGATTCGATGTCGAACAGCAGCCCTTCGACCTTGACCTCGTCGAAGTCCGCACCTTCAGCCTTCAAAGCCGACATCACGCCGGCGTACGCCTCGCGCGTGGCTTGCGTGCGGGCCTGCTTGCTGCGGATCTGATAAGCGGCACGCAGCTTTTCTTCGCCCAGCGTGGTCACCTTGGCGATGAAGCCTTCGTCCTTGGCCGGCGGCTGCCAGTCCCACGCCGCCTTGCCGGCGTCGCGCACGAGTTCGTGGATCGCCTCGATCGCGATCTTGCCCTGTTCGTGGCCATAGACCACGGCGCCAAGCATCACCTCTTCGGGCAACTGATCAGCCTCGGACTCCACCATCAGCACGGCTGCTTCGGTGCCGGCCACCACGAGATCGAGCTTGGAGTCCGCCAGCTCGGTCTTGCCGGGGTTCAGCACGTACTGGCCGTTGACGTAGCCGACCCGCGCGGCGCCGATCGGGCCGTTGAACGGGATGCCGGAGATCGCCAGCGCGGCCGACGAGCCGATCAGCGCGGCGATGTCGGCCTGCACCTCTGGGTTCAGGCTCAGCACGTGCACCACCACCTGCACTTCATTGAAGAAGCCATCCGGGAACAGCGGACGAAGCGGGCGGTCGATCAGGCGAGAGGTGAGCGTCTCGAGTTCGCTGGGACGCCCTTCACGCTTGAAGAAGCTGCCGGGGATCTTGCCGGCGGCATAGGTTTTCTCGATGTAGTCGACGGTGAGCGGGAAGAAGTCCTGTCCCGGCTTGGCCGACTTGGCCGCCACCACGGTGGCAAGCACCACGGTGTCTTCGATGCTGACCAGCACCGCCCCCGACGATTGGCGCGCGATCTCGCCGGTTTCGAGCACCACGCGGTGCGGGCCCCATTGGAATGTCTTGCTGACCTTGTTGAACAGGCTCATGAATCATTGCTCCAGTTGTGTGCCGGCACGCCCACGGACTGGGGTGCACGCACAGGTGCATGCGCGTGCGGCGGCATGCAAACCGGGAGCGTGGGACACGACGGCGCGATGCCATTCCAGCGCGGCTCGGTTCGATCGAGCCTCGGTGGAATGACACAGCAGCGCCAAGATGGGTGCCTCGCTCCGGGATCGGCGCCCGCCGCCGCGCTGTGCGCGCCGGCGAAGCGGCCGAACGACAGTCGGCTTACTTGCGCAGGCCGAGCTTGTGAATCAACGCCGTGTACCGCTCGGCGTCCTTGTCTTTCAGATAGTCCAGCAGCTTGCGGCGGCGGCTCACCATCTTGAGCAGGCCGCGCCGACCGTGGTGGTCTTTCAGGTGCGTCTTGAAGTGCGGCGTCAGTTCGTTGATGCGCGCGGTAAGCAGCGCAACCTGAACTTCCGGAGAGCCGGTGTCTTGCGCGCTGCGCGCGCTCTGCTTGACGATCTCGGCCTTCTGAATGGCAGCCATGGACATTGGACGATTTCCTCGGGATGCGAAACCGCCCAGGCACTGCCCAGAAACGGCTTCGATGTTTCACTTGCGGTCGCGGGTGAAACCGACCCGCGCCGTGCTGTTTGCCGAGTGAGCCGGCGGCAGCCGAGACCCACTGGGCGAACGCGGGATTATAGCTTCAACGCCCGCGCCAGCCGGTCGACGCCCCGGTTCAGTCGCTCGGGCTCGCGTGACGCGAAGCACCAGCGCAACCAGCCCTCGCCCTCCGGCCCAAACGCGATCCCCGGCGCCAAGCCGAGGCCCTGTTCGGCCACCAGCCGCTTGGCCAGCGCCAACGAATCCTGCTGCCCTTCGATCTTCAAGAAGGCATAGAGGCCGCCGTTGGGCACCGCCACCGTCACGCCAGGCAACTGCTGAAGGCGCTGCAGCAGCAGGTCGCGGCAGCCGCGCAGACGCTGCACCAGGCCATCGACGAAGTCGTTGCCCATCGCCAGTGCCGCGAGGCCGCCGTGTTGCACGAACTCGGGTGGACACGAGGTGTTGAACTCGATCAGCTTACCCACCTGGGCCAGCACGCCGCCTTCGGGCACCACCATCCACCCGAGGCGCCACCCCGTCATCAGGAAGCTCTTGGAGAAGCTGTGCACGACGATCAGGCGGTCCTCAGCGTCGGCGATGTCAAGAAAGCTCGGCGCGCAACGACCTTGGCCGAACCACATGCGCTCGTACACCTCGTCGGCGACGATCCAGGTGCCCGTGCGTCGGCAGTGCTCGAGCAGCGCCCGCTGTTCGTCGCGGTTCAAAGTCCAGCCGGTCGGATTGTTCGGCGAATTGACCAGCACCACCTTCGTCTGCTGCGTGATCGCCGCCATCAGGCCCTGAACGTCCAGATGCCACACGCCTTTGGCATCGGGTGTGATGGCCACCCGTTGCACTCGCGCGCCCATCATGGTCGGCTGCTGCGTCAGATTCGGCCACACCGGCACCACCGCGACCACATCATCGCCGGCACCGGCAAGCAGTTGCGTGGCCAGCATCAGCGCGTTCACGCCCGAGCTGGTGACGGCGATGCGCTCGCTGTAGCGCCCAGGATGGAAGCCCGACGTGTACTGCGCCAGTCCGGCCCGCAGTTCGACCAGGCCCAGGTTGTGGCCATAGAAAGTCTCGCCGCGCTCGAGCGAACCAACTGCGGCCTCCCGCACGGCCATGGGCGTGACCTCGTCGCTCTCGCCGAACCAGAACGCCAGCACGTCGGGGTTCTTCAGCGCCGCGTTGGCGACCTCGCGAATGCGCGAGCTTTGCATCGCGACGACGGTGTCACGCATGAACGGCTCCTGGGGCGCTCTTGAAATCGGCCGCACAGCAGCCAACTCGGGTGCATGGATCGGAGGGCACGCACGGCCCCTCGAGCCGGTCATCAACGGAGATACACATGTTCCTGGTTCCCATCAATCGCAGCGCATCCGGTTGGGTGCGCAACGTCGACCGCCTGTTCGACGAGTCGTTCGACCGCTTCTTCAGCGGCACCGCCACTGCGGCGTTGGCTCGCAGCCCGTCGCTCGATGTGGCCGAATCCGAGCAAGCATACACAGTCACGCTCGAACTGCCCGGCGTCGCCAAAGATGACGTGAAGGTGTCGATCGAGGGCCGCCGCGTCAGCATCGAAGCGAAGTCGACCAAGGGCGGCGAACGCAAGGAAAGCGACCGCGTGCTGCTGCGCGAGCGTGCTGCATCGAGCTATGCGCGCAGTTTCGTGCTGCCGGCTGAATTGGACAATGCCCGCTCGAACGCCAAGCTCGAGCATGGTGTGCTGACGCTGGAGTTGGCCAAGCGTCAAGCGACGCCTGCTACCAAGATCACCGTCAACTGACCGACGACGCGCTCAGCGCGTGCCCGCCCCCCGCGCAGGGGCCGAGGAGATCTGCTCCAGCGGCCACCGCGGCGCCACGTCGAAGGCATAGTCGCGCGACGGCGTGGCCAGGTTGCGCTGCATCCGCATCGCGGCAGCCAACGCGATCATGGCGCCGTTGTCGGTGCACAGTGCCAGCTCCGGGTAGTGCACGCGCAACCGCTGTTGCGACGCCAGCGCATTCAGTCGCTCACGCAGCAGCGCGTTCGCACCGACGCCGCCAGCCACCACGAGGCGCTTGAGCCCGGTGTCGCGCAAGGCCCGCACGGACTTGTGGACCAGCACGTCGACGATCGCCGCCTGGGTCGACGCAGCAAGGTCGGCCAGCACTTGTTGCGATGGCCCGCTTCCGAGCTTGCGATGCTGCGTCCACACCGCGGTCTTCAGGCCGGCGAACGAGAAGTCGAGGTCGCCGCTGTGCAGCAGCGGGCGCGGCAAAGCGAACGCATCGGCCCGGCCCTGTGCCGCCAGCGCCGACAGCGCAGGCCCGCCCGGGTAGCCCAACCCCAGCACCTTGGCGCTCTTGTCGAACGCCTCGCCGGCGGCATCGTCGACCGTCTCGCCCAACAACGTGTAGTCGCCCACACCGTCGACGCGCATCAGTTGCGTGTGCCCGCCCGACACGAGCAGCGCGACGAACGGGAACTGCGGTGGATCGTCCGACAAGAAGGGTGACAACAGGTGGCCTTCGAGGTGGTGCACACCGAGCACCGGCCGGTCGAGCGCTGCGCCGAGTGCGTTCGCGCAGGCAGCCCCGACCAGCAGCGCACCCGCCAGACCTGGCCCGCGCGTGAAGGCGATGAGGTCGATGCCGTCCAGGGCGACATGGGCTTGTGACAACACCTGTTGCAGCAGGGGCAACACGCGACGGATGTGATCGCGCGACGCCAGCTCGGGCACCACACCGCCATAGGCGCGGTGCATGTCGGCCTGGCTGTGCAGCGCGTGCGCTTGCAGCGCCGGGATTGCCATCCCATCGTATGCAACAAGCGCCACGCCCGTCTCGTCGCACGAAGACTCAATGCCCAGAACCAACATCGCAACGCAGTGTATCGAGTCGTATCAGGCGGCGGCCGAATCGTTGTGGGATCTGCAAAACGTCACACATTTCGGTGGGGACATACCCGTGGGGATTTGATACGGGTCTTGTTCGAAAGACGGGTACGCGGTTACTCTTGCACCAAAGTCCGCCGGACAAGCCAATAGAGGGCGCCTGCCTTCTCACAAGCACGCGTTGGGGAAGATGAAAGAGTTCAAGCTCACTGCATGGCCAGAATTGCCGGCGCCCTATCAGCGGATCGCCTACCGCCGCATGCTGAGCGACATGTCGCACCGGTTCGTTACGGCGCAGCAGCTGTGTGACAGCAGCGGTGCGAGCAAGCTCGAAGTGCGCGTGTTCCTGCAGATGCTGTCCGAGCGCGGTTTGCTCCATGAGCGCGATCACGAAGAAAGCTCCGGCCTGTTCGGCCCGCTGGGCGGCTGGATCCGCCGCACGTTCAACGGCGAAGGCGCGGCACGCTGACTGCGCGTCAAATCCAACGGTGACGCAACGGCTCGCTTCGGCGGGCCGTTGCGCTGTGGGCTCAGTGCTTTTCCTTGGCGTGGTTGATCGAGTACTTCGGAATCTCGATCGTCACGTCGCGGTCCGACAGGATGGCCTGGCACGACAGTCGCGACGTGGGCGCCAGGCCCCAGGCCCGGTCGAGCAAGTCTTCTTCGGCCTCGTCCATCTCACCCAGCGATTCGAAGCCGTCTTTCACCACCACATGGCACGTGGTGCAGGCGCAACTCATCTCGCACGCATGCTCGATCGCGATGCCGTGTTCGAGCATCGCCTCGCACAGCGACGTGCCCGCCGGCGCCTCGATGGTCTCACCCTGGGGGACGTACTCGGGATGCGGCAGGATCTTGATGATGGGCATCGTCGGTCTCACACTTCCTCGACACGACGGCCGGTGAGAGCCGATCGAATGCTGCGGTTCATGCGTGCAGCGGCAAACGCCTCTGTGCTGTCGGCCAGCGCGTCGAGCGCGTTGCGCACGGCGCCGGCGTCGGTGCCCTGCCGTGCGGCATCCAGTGCAGCCAGGTGCTGTTCGATCGCCGCGCGTTCTTCCGGGCTCAGCAGGTCACCGTCGGCGGCCAGAGCCGAGCGTGTGGCCAGGGCCAGGCGCTCGGCATCGACCTGCGCCTCACGCAGCGCGCGCGCACGCATGTCGTCCTCGGCGGTGCGAAAACCCTCTTGGAGCATGCGCGCCACGTCACCATCGGACAGCCCATAGCTCGGCTTGACCACCACGGCGGCCTCCACGCCAGAGGTGACCTCGCGCGCCGCCACCGAGAGCAAGCCGTCGGCATCGACCTGGAACGTGACCCGGATGCGCGCGGCGCCAGCCGTCATCGGCGGGATGCCACGCAACTCGAAACGCGCCAGCGAGCGGCAGTCGGAGACCAATTCGCGCTCGCCCTGAACCACGTGGATGGCCATGGCTGTCTGGCCATCCTTGAAAGTGGTGAACTCCTGCGCCTTGGCCACCGGGATCGTCGTGTTGCGCTCGATGACGCGTTCGACCAGGCCGCCCATCGTCTCGAGGCCAAGCGACAGCGGAATCACGTCGAGCAGCAGCAGCTCGCCACCGCGCGAGTTGCCAGCCAGCGCGTTGGCTTGGATCGCGGCGCCGAGCGCCACCACTTGGTCCGGGTCGAGGTTGACGAGCGGCGGACGGCCGAAGTGGGCTTGCACCGCGGCGCGCACCGACGGCATGCGCGTGGCCCCACCGACCAACACCACGCCTTGCACGTCGTCTTTGTCGACCCGTGCGTCGCGCAGCACCTTGCGCATCACGCTAACGGTTCGTTCGACCAACGGCCGCGTGGCGGCATCGAACGAATCGCGATCCACGCTCACCCGCAGTGCACCGGTGCTCAACGCGGCGTGAAACTCGGTTTCCTTGGCCTCGGTCAGCGCTTCCTTCGCGGTCCGGGCGGCGCTCAACACGGCTTGCTTGTCGCGCGGTGTTTCAGCAGTCAAACCCCCTCGCGCAAGTCCCCACGACGCCAGC
>DATKJN010000193.1:0-4035 GCA_035543655.1 Burkholderiaceae bacterium
TAGATGCAGGCGCGGCCTCGCTCGACGTCCAAGCCCATCTCACCGATGTTGCTGAGCGATCCCACGCCGACGTAGAGCTTGCGCCCATCGACGCTCGGCAACAGGCTGCGCGTCCAATGGCCGCCGGGCTTGAAGGTGGTCAGTCGCTCGCCCGTTGTTTGGATGCGCACATCTCCGCTGCGGTACGGGAAGGCCATCACGCCGTCGGTGTTGCCGACGTAGAACGTGTTGCCGAGTTGCGCCATGCCGAATGGCTGGTTCAGGTTTTCGAGCAATGGCTCGCGGACCTCCGCCACGCCATCGCGATCGGCATCGCGCAACAGCGTGATGCGGTTCGGACTGACGCCGACCGCGGCTGCGCGCTGCATGGTGGCGACCACTGCATGGCTGAACACCGAGCGCGGCGTGCCCGGTACCGTCAGGGCCTCGGCCACCGTCACGTCACCGTTGGGCAGCACGTGAAGCCAGCGTGGGTGCTTCAAGCCGGCCGCAAACGCGTTCACCGCGAGGCCCGGCGCGGCCACCGGCGTCTGCCCCGCTGCCCAACCGCGCGCAGTGGGCATCTTCAACGTGGGGATGCTTCCCTGCGACTTGGCTTCGGGGATCGTCGGCGTGGCGCCGACGGCCTGCTCGCGCACCGTGCCCTGCAGGCGCCGCAATGCAATGGTTGCGTCGCCGACCAGTGCGACCATTTGGGCGAACACACTCGACCTGCCGCTCATCGCTGCGTCCTGCTCATGGGATTGCGCATGTTAAGCGGGTTGCAAGGCGCGCCGCGGCCGGCGCAGCGGTGTGCGCGCGATGAGCGGGTTAGAGACGGCGGCCGCCGCAAGCAGTGCTCAAGCGCGTGCCGAGGCAAGGTGTCTTGGGGTGGCTGATGGGACTCGAACCCACGACAACCAGAATCACAATCTGGGACTCTACCAACTGAGCTACAGCCACCACCGAGGGCTGCGATTATAGCGGCGGCCCCTCGCGAGGCCGGCCCTCAACGCGCAGGCTCGGACGCTGCCGCCGCCACACGTTCGGCGCGAATGTCCGCTTTGTAGCGGGCTTTCAGCGCGTCGAGGTAGGCCCGCGTTTCCGCCGACGACCAGGCCTGGCCGTATTGCTGGCGCACCGGCGCCTCGTCGCCCGCCTCGCGCGGCAGCACGGCGTCGACCCGCGCCACCACGTAGCCGAGGTCGCCCAGGTCCACACCCACCAGCGCAGGCAGCTTGTCGGCATCGGCGCGCAGCACGGCGTCGATCACCTGCGGCGGGACCGCGCTGCGCTCCTGGCGCGACACCGTGGCCTTCTCGGGCAACTCTCCGCTCGGTGCGGCCTTCAGTTGCGCGAGGCGCGCCTCGCCTTCCTTGCGTGCCAGCTCGCCGGCACGCGCGGCGATCACCCGCTCGCGCACGCGGTCACGCACCTCGGCGAGCGGCAACGTGCGCGCCGCCTGGTACTTGATCACGTGGGCCGAGGCGAGTTGATTGGGGCCGACTTCGATGGCATCGGTGTTGTTCTTGCCGCTGCGCACGTTGTCGTTGCCGAACACCGCGTCGAGCAGCTTGGCCGAGCCGAGGGCACCCGTCACCCCGGGCGCGGGGCGTCTCAGTACGGTGGTGGTGCGCTTCTCGACCTTCAGCTTGTCGATCACCGGTTGCAGGCTTTCGGGCTGCTCGTACACGGTGTTGGTGAACTGCTCGGCCGCTTCACCCCACTTCTTGGACGCCTGTTGCTTGCTCACCTCGTCGGTGATCTCGGCCTTCACGGCATCGAACGGCTTGGTCTGGCCGCCGCGCGTGCCTTCGAGCTTGATCACGTGGTAGCCGAACTCGGTCTCGACCACCGGGCCGATCTCGCCGGGCTTCAAGGCGAATACTGCGTCTTCCAGCGCCTTGGCCGCCATGCCACCGCGAGCGGACCAGTCGAGGTCGCCGCCTTGCGGCGCGGAGCCGCTGTCGTCGGAGTTCTTCTTCGCCAGCTCGGCAAACGATGCCGGCGCCTTGCGTGCCTCGGCGAGCAAGCCTTCGGCGCGCGCCTTGGCCTTTTTCTTGGCGTCGTCCTTCGCATCCTTGTCGGCGGCGATCAGGATGTGACGCGCACGCCGCTCCTCGGCGGCGGTGTAGCGCGCCTTGTTCTGCTCGTAGTAGTCGCGCAGGTCCTTGTCGCCGAGCGTGATGCCCTTCTTCAGCGCGTCGAGATCGAGCACCACGTATTCGATGGTGGCCTGCTCCGGGGCGCTGAACTCCGACTCGTGCGCCTTGTGATACGCCTCCAGCTCGGCGTCGGTTGGCGTGACCTTGGCCGCGTAGTTCTTGGCGTCGAAACGCTGCATCGCGATCGAGCGGCGCTGGAACAGCGCATCGAGTGCGCTGCTCGCCACCGCGGCTGGCGCCATGCCCGACTGCGACACACCGCGCAGCACCTGCTGCATGGCAATCTCCTGGCGCAGCTGCGCGACGAACATCTCGCTGCTCATGCCCTGTGCCTGCACGATCGCCTGGTTGAGCGTGCCGTCAGGGTTGCGCAACCCGGCGAACTGCGGGTCCTCCTGAAACATGCGGCGCAGACGTTCGTCGCCGACCGTGAGGTTCTGCTTGTGCGACGCGGCCAGCAGCAGGCGCTCGTTGATCAGGTTGTCGAGCGTCTCGCGGCGCGTGGCGGGGTTGTCGAACAGCTTCACGTCGATGTTGGGCAGCTGACGGCGCAGGCGCTCCACCTGTCGCTGGTGCGCCTGGTCCCATTCGGCTTTGGTGATGGCCTTGCCGTCGACCTTGGCCACCGTCGCGTTGCCGGCATCGTTGAATCCCGAGTAGCCCTGGATGCCGAAGAACACGAACGAGGGAAAGATCAGCAGCACCAGCACGAACTGCAGGAGCTTGGTGTGCGTGCGAACGAACTCAAACATGGTGGATGTGGGTCGCGCGTTTCAACCGGCCGCAGCGTCGCCATAGAAAGGAGTTGGGGTTGCCGCTCGCCCTGACGGCTGAATCAAACGCAGCTACCGCCAGGCTGAAGCGGCGCCGTGGATTCTAGAGCTTGGCGGCGCCCAACCCCGACGTGCGACGCAGACCCGAGATCAGCGCGCGCAGGCGCTTCCGCGCTTGAGCGCCTTGTCCTTGCAGGCCTGCCAGGCCTTGGCGCGCTTGTCCATCGCCTTTTGCTCAGACGCGGTCGGATGGTTCGGGTCGACCGGCGGCTCGACCGGTGCAATGCGCTTCTGACAGGTCTGCAGATAGTCCTGCGCCGCATTCTTGCAGGTCAGATCTTGCGAACTCTGCGCGAACGCAGTCGAGCCGGCGGCGAGCATTGCACCGACCAGCACGGCAGCGAGGGGCCGGTTCGACATGATTCGATGGTGGGTGCTGACGGGCTCGAACCGCCGACCTACGCCTTGTAAGGGCGCCGCTCTACCAACTGAGCTAAGCACCCTCAATTGACCGCATCTTTCAGCGCCTTGCCCGGACGGAACTTCGGCACCTTGGCCGCCTTGATCTTGATCGCCGCGCCGGTGCGAGGGTTGCGACCGCTGCGCGCTGCGCGCTTGCTCACCGCGAAGGTACCGAAGCCGACGATCGACACATTGCCACTCTTTTTCAGCGTCGACTTGACGCCGCCGATCAATGCTTCCAACGCGCGCGTGGCCGCGGCCTTGGAGATGTCGGCCTGTTTGGCGATGTGTTCGATGAGCTCGGACTTGTTCACGAAGGTACCCCCTCTCGAAGAGTGTCTCGAAGAATTGGTTTTGGGCGCGAGGCGTGGACGGATTACAACGATGGGCCCAAAGGGTGTCAAGCGCAGAGCGGGAAATTCTAGGTCGATTCCTCTGCGGCACACCGCGTTCATGCATGGTGTCACCCCGCTTGACAATCGGGGGTGGCGCCCCTACCCGCGTCGCACCAGGAACACCGCGGTCGCGCAGAGCGCCATGCCCAACCACATGCTCGGCGTGATGGTTTCTCCGAAGCCGATCCATGCCATCACCGCGGTGCATGGCGGCACCAGGTAGAACAGGCTTGTCACCTCGGTGGCGGCACCGCGTTGGAT
>DATKJN010000194.1:0-5212 GCA_035543655.1 Burkholderiaceae bacterium
CCGCACATCGTCGCGTTCGCCAAGACCCGGCAGGCCCCGGTGATCGGGCTCAACTACAAGGACAAGCGCGACGATGCACGGGCATGGCTGAAGCAGCTCGGCGACCCGTACGAGCTGTCGCTGTCGGACCTCGACGGCCGCGTCGGCATCAACTTCGGTGTGTACGGCGTGCCCGAGACCTTCGTGATCGACAAGCAGGGCGTGATCCGCTTCAAGCACGTGGGACCGATGACGCCCGAGGTCCTGCAAACGCGTGTCGTGCCGCTGCTGAAAGAGCTGAATGGTTGAACGGCTTGCACTGATGATCGCGTTGGTGTTGACCACGATGTTCGGCGTGGCCCAGGCGAAGGATGCTGCACCGGCCGCGGCCGACCCGGTCCTCGAGGCGCGCATGCAGCGCATCGCGATCGAGCTGCGCTGCCTGGTCTGCCAGAACCAGACCATCGCCGATTCTCCCGCCGGGCTGTCGGACGATCTGCGGCGCGAGATCCGCGAACAGCTGCTGCGCGGCGCCACCGACCAGCAGGTGGTGCAGTACATGACCGACCGCTACGGTGACTTCATCCGCTATCGGCCGCCGATCAAGGGCAGCACGATGGCGCTGTGGATTGGGCCGGCGGTGCTGCTGGTGCTCGGCGTCGCGGTTCTGGTGATCGCGCTGCGCCGGCGGGCCAAGCTGGCGCCCGATCGCTTCGAGCCGGACGCCGAGGACGACGAAGCCACCGAGGGCGCGCGTTGATCCCCTTCGTGCTGATCGCGTTGGCCATGGCGCTGGTCACCGTGCTGCTGTTGACGCGCCCGCTGTGGTGGTCGAAGCAAGCGAAGGCGCCCGTTGACGAGCTGGCCGCTGCAAACAACGCTGCGCGCAGCCCGCTGCCGATGATCGCCGGCCTGTCGAGCTTCGTGGTCGTGCTGCTCGCCGCCGGCTACCTGCTGGTGGGCGCGCCGTTGGCGCTCGATCCGTCGGTGCGCACGGCCGCCTCGAACAGCGGCGCCGAGATCACGTTCGAGCAGATCGAGGCGATGACGCAGAAGCTCGCCGATCGGCTCAAGCAGCAACCGGACGATGTCAAGGGCTGGACCATGTTGGGCCGCTCGTACGCCGTGATGGGGCGCCACGCCGACGCGGTGCCGGCATTCAAGCAGGCGCTGGCGCTCAAGCCCGATGACCCGAACCTGCTGGCCGACTACGCCGACGCGCTCGCGGTGGTCAACGGCCGCAAGCTCGAGGGCGAGCCCAGCAAGCTGATCGCGCGCGCGCTCGAGATCGACCCCAACAACCTCAAGGCCCTGTCGCTGGCCGGCACCGCCGCCTTTCTGCGCAAGGACTTCGCCGGGGCCTTGCGCCATTGGGAGAAGCTGGCGCAGGTGGCGCCGGACAGCGACTTCGCACGCCAGATCCAGGGCGGCATCGACGAGGCGCGCCGGCTGGCTGGCGGGCCGGCGGCGGGCACGCAGGCGCAGACCCCTGGCACGGCTGCGAAACCGGCGGCTTCCGTCAGCGGCACGGTCACGCTGTCCAAGCAACTCGCCGGCAAGGCCGCACCCGATGACACCGTGTTCGTGTTCGCGCGGGCGGCCGAAGGCTCCCGCGTGCCGCTGGCGATCCTGCGCAAGCAGGTGAAGGACCTGCCGCTGAAGTTCACGCTCGACGACAGCATGGCGATGTCGCCGGCGGCCAAGCTGTCGGGCTCGCCCAAGGTAATCGTCGGCGCGCGCGTCAGCAAGAGCGGGGGCGCGCTGGCGCAACCGGGTGATCTGCAAGGGCTGTCGGCGCCGGTCGACGTGGGGTCGACCGGCCTGGCGATCGAGATCGGACAGGTCGTCGGCCCCTAGCGAACGGCGTAGAATCGGCCACCGGCCCAGCGAACACGCTGGTCCGGTATTTTTTTGCCTGCCACCAGGCCCTTTGCATGACCGCCACGCTCGTCTCGTTCGCCGCCCCCCGCGGGGGCGCTCAGCCGTCTCGGGAGCGGCCCAGCGCCGTCTGACATGGAAATCTTCGACTACGACAACATCCTGCTGCTGCCGCGCAAATGCCGCGTCGACAGCCGCAGCGAGTGCGACACCTCGGTGGAGTTCGGCGGACGGCGTTTCGTGCTGCCGGTGGTGCCCGCCAACATGAAGACGGTGCTCGACGAGCCGATCGCCGAAGTGCTGGCACGCAGCGATCACTTCTACGTGATGCACCGCTTCGACCTCGACAACGTGGCGTTTGCGCGTCGCATGCGCGAACGCAAGCTGTTCGTGTCCGTCAGCTCGGGCGTCAAGCCGAGCGACCACCAGACCATCGACCGCCTCGCGGCCGAAGGGGTCGGGGCCGACTACATCACGATCGACATCGCGCACGGCCACGCCGACAGCGTGCGGCGCACCATCGAGCACATCAAGCAAAAACTGCCGAACACCTTCGTCATCGCCGGCAACGTCGGCACGCCCGAAGGCGTGATCGATCTGGAAAACTGGGGCGCCGACGCGACCAAGGTCGGCATCGGTCCGGGCAAGGTCTGCATCACGCGGCTGAAGACCGGTTTCGGCACCGGCGGCTGGCAGCTGAGCGCGCTCAAGTGGTGTGCGCGTGTGGCCACCAAGCCGATCGTGGCCGATGGCGGCATCCGCCATCATGGCGACATCGCCAAGAGCGTGCGCTTCGGCGCCGCGATGGTGATGATCGGCTCGCTGTTCGCCGGTCATGAGGAGAGCCCGGGTCAGACCGTGGAGGTCGAGGGCAAGCTGTACAAGGAGTACTACGGCTCGGCCAGCGACTTCAACAAGGGCGAGTACAAGCACGTGGAAGGCAAGCGCATCCTGGAGCCGATCAAGGGGCAGTTCGCCGACACGCTGCGCGAGATGCGCGAAGACCTGCAGAGTTCGATCAGCTATGCCGGGGGCCGCTCACTGGCCGACCTGCGCAAGGTGAACTACGTGATCCTCGGCGGCGAAAATGCCGGCGAACACCTGTTCATGTAGCCTCGCGCTGCGCTAGGTATGACTCTGCCTCCTCTGCCCAAATCGTTCGAGCCCGCCGCCATCGAGGCGCGCTGGGCGCCGCTGTGGGAAGCCAGCGGTCTGTACGAGCCGGCGCTCGACCCGACCAAGCCGTCGTTCTGCATCCAGCTGCCGCCGCCCAACGTGACCGGCACGCTGCACATGGGCCACGCGTTCAACCAGACCATCATGGACGCGTTGACGCGCTACCACCGCATGCGCGGCCACAACACGCTGTGGGTGCCGGGCACCGACCACGCCGGCATCGCGACGCAGATCGTCGTCGAGCGCCAGCTGCAAGAGGCCGGCCTGTCGCGCCACGACCTCGGGCGCAAGAACTTCGTGGCCCAGGTGTGGGACTGGAAGAAGACCTCCGGCGCCACCATCACGCAACAGATGCGCCGCATGGGCGACAGCGTGAGCTGGAAGCACGAGTACTTCACGATGGACGAGAGGCTCTCCACCATCGTGACCGAGACCTTCGTGCGGCTCTACGACGAAGGCCTGATCTACCGCGGCAAGCGGCTCGTCAACTGGGATCCGGTGCTCAAGTCGGCGGTGTCCGACCTCGAAGTGGTGTCGGAGGAAGAAGACGGCCAGCTGTGGCTGATCCGTTACCCGCTGGTGGGCGGCGGCGGGCAGTTGACGGTGGCGACCACGCGACCCGAAACGATGCTCGGCGACACCGCGCTGATGGTGCACCCGGACGACGAGCGTTATGCCCAATTCATCGGCACGCGCGTGCAGCTGCCGCTTACCGGTCGCGAGATTCCGGTGATCGCCGATGCCTACGTCGACCGCGCGTTCGGCACCGGCGTGGTCAAGGTGACGCCGGCGCACGACCACAACGACTACGCGGTCGGCCAGCGCCACGGGCTGCCGATGATCGGTGTGCTGAATCTCGATGCCACCTTGAACGACAACGCGCCGCAGGTCTATCGCGGGCTCGACCGCTTTGCCGCGCGCAAACGGATCGTGGCCGACCTGCAGGCGCAAGGCCTGCTCGAAGAGACTCGCAAGCATCGCCTCACGGTGCCGCGCTGCGAACGCACCGGGCAAGTCGTCGAGCCGATGCTCACCGACCAATGGTTCGTGGCGATGACGAAGCCGGGGCGCGATGGCACCTCGATCGCCGCCAAGGCGATCCGCGTGGTCGAGACCGGCGAGGTCAAGTTCTATCCCGAACAATGGGTCAACACCTACAACCAGTGGATGCACAACATCCAGGACTGGTGCATCTCGCGCCAGTTGTGGTGGGGACACCAGATCCCGGCGTGGTACGGCACGAACGGCGAGTTGTTCGTCGGCCGCAACGAGGGTGAGGCGCGTGAGCGCGCTGCTGCGGCCGGCTACAGCGGTGCGCTGACACGCGACGAAGACGTGCTCGACACCTGGTACTCGTCGGCGCTGGTGCCATTCTCGACGCTCGGCTGGCCCGGCAAGACGATCGAGCAGGACCTCTTCCTGCCCTCGACCGTGCTCGTCACCGGCTACGACATCATCTTCTTCTGGGTGGCCCGGATGATCATGATGACCACCCACTTCACCGGCCAGGTGCCGTTCAAGCACGTGTACATCCATGGCCTGGTGCGCGACTCGCACGGCCACAAGATGAGCAAGAGCGAAGGCAACGTGCTCGATCCGGTGGACCTGATCGACGGCATCGCTCTGCAGCCGCTGCTCGACAAGCGCGTCACCGGATTGCGCAAGCCCGAGACCGCGCCGGCCGTCCGCGAGACCACGAGGAAGGAATTTCCGCAAGGCATCCCGGGCTACGGTGCGGATGCGTTGCGCTTCACGTTCGCTGCCCTGGCCACGCTGGGCCGCAACATCAACTTCGACAGCAAGCGCTGCGAGGGCTATCGCAACTTCTGCAACAAGCTCTGGAACGCGACCAAGTTCGTCCTGATGAACTGCGAGGGCCAGGATTGCGGGCTGATGGAGCACACCAAAGCCGACTGCGAGCCAGGTGGCAAAGCCCACGGGTACGCCAGCTTCTCGCTGGCCGACCGCTGGATCACCGGCGACTTGCAGCGCGTGGAAGCGGCGGTCGCCGCCGGCTTCTCCGAGTACCGATTGGACAACGTGGCCAACGCGATCTATCAGTTCGTCTGGGACGAATACTGCGACTGGTACATCGAGATCGCCAAGGTGCAGATCGCCAGCGGCACGCCGGCGCAACAACGGGCGACGCGGCGCACGCTGATTCGCACGCTCGAGACTG
>DATKJN010000195.1:0-6013 GCA_035543655.1 Burkholderiaceae bacterium
CCCATCCAGCAGCCGATCAGCGTGCTGCGGATCGACGTCATCCAGTACTTGGGCAGCTTCTTCCAGGTCTCGATGACGATGCGCGTGTTGATGCGTGCACTGCTGCCCTGGAACTTCAGGCCCTCTTCCATCGACAGCAGGATCTCGCCGATGCCGAACAGGCCGATCACCGCAATCAGAAAGTCGAAGCCGCGCATCAGCTCGTGCTGCCCGAACGTGAGCCGCAACTGGCCGGTGACGGTGTCCATGCCCACCGCAGCGAGTGCGAAGCCCAGCATCATCGACGCCAGGATCTTCATCGGCGAGCCCTTGCCCATGCCGACGAAGCTGCAGAAAGTGAGCAGGTAGACCGCGAAGAACTCGGGTGGCCCGAACTTCAGTGCGAACTTGGCCACCAGCGGCGCGAGGAACGTGATCATCAGCACCGCGAAGAACGCGCCGATGAACGATGAGGTGAATGCGGCGGTGAGCGCCTCGCCGGCGCGGCCCTGCTGCGCCATCGGGTAGCCATCGAAAGTGGTGGCCACCGACCAGGGCTCGCCCGGGATGTTGAACAGCACCGAGGTGATGGCGCCGCCGAACAGAGCGCCCCAGTAGATGCACGACAGCAAGATGATGGCCGAGGTCGGCGGCATCGAGAACGTGAGCGGCAGCAGGATGGCCACGCCGTTGGCGCCGCCCAGGCCCGGCAGCACGCCGATCAGCACGCCCAGCACGATGCCGAGCATCATCAGCATCAGGTTGAACGGCGTGAGAACGACCGCGAAGCCGTGGAACAGAGATGAAAGCTCGGCCATGTCAATACCCGAGGAAGCGCAGCGGGGTGAAAGCGCCCTTGAACAACGGCACCTTGAACCACACCTCGAACATCAGGAACGCGATCACCATCACCGCCAATGCGATGCCTGCGCTCTTGGCCCAGTGGTACTTGCCCACCCAGATCATGAACCCGGCGATGAACAGAAACGAGCCGACGTAGATGCCCAGCAACTGCACGGCGAACACGAACGCCAACATCGGCAGCAGCACGGTGAGCACGCGCTTGAGCTGATCGTAGGTGACGAACACCTTGCCGTCGCGCCCGGCATGCCGGATCGCCCCGAAGCCGACCGCGCCGCTGGAGATGCAGATCAGCAGGCCGATGTAGAACGGAAAGTACCCGGCACCGGGCCCGTCGTCGCGCCATCCGGCGCCCAACAGCCAGCTGTTGTAGGCCACCACCGCGCCCAGCACAAACAGGCCGATGGCGACGATGGCTTCGATGATCCAGTTCTGGATGCCGTGCTCGGATCCTGGATCGACGGTTTCGGAGTTCATGTGCTCAACCTCGGGATCTTCGGGCGTACCTCGCCCGCAGCGGCCGCTGGCGCGGCCGGCTGACAAGGACGAACGGACAGTCGCGGACCGGCGCCTACTTGGCCAGGAAACCGGCTTCCTGCATCAGGTCCTTGTGCAGCGCTTCGTTCTTCTCGACCCACTTGGAGAAATCGCCACCGGTCATGAACGTGTCGTTGAACGCGCCGAGCTTGATGAAGTCTTTCCAGTCCTGCGTTTCGCGCACCTTCTTCATCAGATCGACATAGAAGGCCACCTGGTCGGGCGTGACACCGGCCGGCATGAAGATGCCGCGCAGCATCAGGTAGTCGGTGGGCACACCGGACTCTTTGCAGGTGGGGATGTCGGCCCACGACTTGCCGCCGGCCAGCGGCTCCTTGTTGCTCATGCGCTGGTCGTCGAACACGCACAGCGGCCGCAATTGCCCGGCACGCCATTGCGCCACCGCCTCGATCGGGTTGTTGACCGACGAGTCGATGTGCTTGCCGGTGAGCTGCACGGCCACGTCGCCGCCGCCCTTGAACGGCACGTAGATGAACTTGACGCCCGTGGCCTTCTCCAGGCCCACGGTGATGATCTGGTCTTCCTGCTTGGAGCCGGTACCGCCCATCTTCATCTTCAACGGGCCGGCAGCCTTGACCGCGTCGATGTACTGCTTGGCGCTCTGGTAGGGCGACTCGGCGTTGACCCACAGCACGAACTGGTCGAGCGCCATCATCGCCACCGGCGTCAGGTCTTTCCAGTTGAACGGCACGCCGGTGGCCAGCGGCGTGGTGAACAGGTTGGACAGCGTGATGACGATCTTGTGCGGCTCGCCCTTGGCGCCCTTCACATCGAGAAAGCCCTCGGCACCCGCGCCGCCGGACTTGTTCACCACGATCAGTGGCTGCTTCATCAGGTTGTGCTTGGCGACGATGCCCTGGATCAGGCGCGCCATCTGATCGGCGCCGCCACCGGTGCCGGCCGGCACCACGAATTCCACCGGCTTCTCGGGTTGCCACGCGGCCTGCGCGGGCGCCACGCCCGCCAGCAGTGCGACGGCTGCGACAGCGGCCGTGCGTTGCATGCAGCCGCCAAAGGCGGCTTTTAGATTGCTGCTCATTGGCTGACGTCTCCTATCGTTGGTTGAAGCGCACACCGAGGACTCGAAGGCGTGCGTTCTATTGAACGCGATCATACGGCCAACGGTTGAATGACCAGCCTTGTCATCCGCTCATTCGCCGCCTGAATATGCTCCGGCGAATCAGCCAAATTCCTCTTGACCGCAGTCAATTTTTTTCGGCGACGCGTGTCCCGTGTTTCGATGTGCGCCGAGCAGCGTGGCGACGCATCGGGAAAGTACCGAGAACCTAGCGATAGAGCGCGCGGCGAGTTTGTTCGATGGCATCGATCAGGCAATCGACACCGTATGCACGCAACAGGTGCGGCTGGTGCTGCTGCACGTAGGCACGCAGCGCGGCGCGGCCGTCGCCGTCGGCGCGCAGCCGGCTGTAGGTGTCGCGATCCCAGTGCCAGTCGAGTTCCATCGCGGCGAACGTGGTGTTGTACGCGTTGCGGGTGGCCTCGTCGGTGGCGGCCGGTGCGGTGGGGGCTTCGATGTCCATCTGCGTCTCCTGGTTGCCTGCATACTAGGCAGCCGCAACCATCAATGAAACTGAAAGTTTTTGATGGTTTGCATAAACGATCATTAATGGAAGGTGGTGGCCCGCGATGAAAAACGCGACGCTGCGGCAGCTCAAGGTGTTCGAAACCGCCGCGCGCCATCTGAGTTTTTCGCGCGCGGCCGAAGAGTTGCACCTGACGCAGCCCGCGGTTTCGACGCAGATCAAGCTGCTGCAGCAGCACGCCGGCGCCCCCCTGTTCGAGCAGTTGGGCAAGAAGGTCTACCTGACCCCCGCCGGCACCGACCTGTTGCGCTACAGCCGGGCGATCATCGAGCTGTTCCGCCAGGCCGGCGAGGCGATGGCGGCACGCCAGGGCGTGTCGGGCGGCACGCTCAACGTGGCGGTGATCAGCGCCGGCGACTACTTCTTTCCGCAACTGCTGGCCGAGTTCACGCGCCAGGCGCCGGGTGTGAAGCTCAACCTTGGCGTGTTCAACCGCGAGCAGCTGCTGCAGCAGCTCGCCGACAACCTGACCGACCTGGCGGTGATGGTGCGCCCGCCGCGCGAGATCGATACCGTGCACGAACCGTTCGCCCCCCACCCTTACGTGATCGTGGCGCGACCCGACCATCCGCTGACGAAGCGCCGGCGCATTCCAAAGTCGGCGCTGCTGAACGAGCGGTGGCTGACACGAGAGCGCGGTTCGGACACCTGGAACTCGATGGAGGACGGCCTGGGCGCCCATCTCGACAAGCTGCAGATCGCGATGGAGATCCGCTCCACCGAGACCATCAAGCAAGCGGTGATCGCCGGCATGGGCGTGAGCTTCCTGTCGGCGCACACGATCGGGCGCGAACTCGAGACCGGCCAGCTCGCGGTGCTCGACGTGGCGGGCTTTCCGGTCATGCTCAAGTGGTACGTGGTTCACTTGCGCCAGAAGGTGCTGGCCCCGGTGGCCGTGGCCTTCAAGGCGTTTTTGCTGCAAAGCGGCGCCGGACTGATCGACCAGGTCACCCGACAGCCGGGCACCGCCGTACGTCGCCGGCGCTGACACTGGGGTTTGAAACCTACCGCCGCAGCCTGCCGGGGTTCACAATCAATCGAGTTTTCCCGCAGCACAAGCAATGAGCCTGCACGCCAAGCTTCAACAGCGCGCCGCCGAAGGGCGACCGGTCCGCGTGGGCCTCATCGGCGCCGGCAAGTTCGGCTCGATGTACCTGGCGCAGGTGCCGCGCACACCGGGCGTCCACCTGGTGGGCATCGCCGACCTGTCGCCCGATGCGGCGCGCGCCAACCTGGCCCGCGTGGGCTGGGCCGCCGAGCGCACGCAGGCGCCGTCGCTCGACGCCGCGCTGCGTGACGGCCACACGCACATCGGCGATGACTGGCGCGCGCTGGTGCACCATCCGGCGATCGACGTGATCGTCGAATGCACCGGGGCGCCGGTGGCCGCGGTCGACCACTGCCTGGAGGCGTTCGCGCAGCACAAGCACGTGGTCAACGTGACCGTCGAGGCCGATGCGTTCTGCGGGCCGTTGCTGGCACGCAAGGCCGCGGAGGCGGGCGTGGTGTATTCGCTCGCCTTCGGCGACCAGCCGGCGCTGATCTGCGACCTGGTCGATTGGGCACGCACCTGCGGCTTTCCGGTGGTGGCAGCCGGGCGCGGCCACAAGTGGCTGCCGCACTTCTGCGAGTCCACGCCCGACACCGTGTGGGGCCACTACGGGCTCACGCCGGAGCAGGCGGCGCGCGGCGGCTTGAACCCGAAGATGTTCAACAGCTTTCTCGATGGCAGCAAGCCGTCGATCGAAAGCACCGCCGTCGCCAACGCCACCGGCCTCGGCGTGCCGAGCAACGGGCTGCTCTATCCGCCGGCCAGCGTGGCCGACATCCCGTTCGTCACACGCCCGCGCAGCGAGGGCGGCGTGCTCGAGCGCAAGGGCATGGTCGAAGTGATCAGTTCCCTCGAGGCCGACGGCCGCCCGATCCCCTACGACATCCGCATGGGCGTCTGGGTCACCGTCGAAGCCGAGACCGAGTACGTCAAGAACTGCTTCGAGGAGTACAACGCGCACACCGATCCCACGGGACGCTACTTCACGCTGTACAAGCGCTGGCATCTGATCGGGCTGGAGGTGGGCGTGTCGGTGGCCAGCGTGGCGCTGCGCGGCGAGCCCACCGGGGTGGCCACCGCCTGGAACGCCGACGTCGTGGCCACCGCCAAGCGCGACCTGCGCGCCGGCGAACTGCTCGACGGCGAAGGCGGCTACACCGTGTGGGGCAAGCTGCTGCCAGCCGCCAAGTCGCACGCGATGGGCGGCCTGCCGCTCGGGCTGGCGCACCAGGTGAAGCTGAAGCGGCCAGTGGCCAAGGGCCAGAGCCTCACCTGGGACGACGTGGCGATGGACACCGCCAGCCGGGCCTATGTGTTGCGCCGCGAGATGGAGCAGTTGTTCACGGCCGGAGCCCGGTCGGTGACGGCCGCGGTGCGCGAAGCGGCGACGATTCGTTGACGCGCATGTCGTACCCGCACGCCAGTCCTTTGGAATCGCAGCCGTGAAGCAGACCGTGCTCGGCGTCCTCGCCTGGCTTTTGTATCGCTCTGTGGCGTGGACGTGGCGCATCACGTGGCGCGAACCCGATACGCTGCGCGACGCGCTGCGCGACGGACGCCCGTTCGTGCTCGCGCACTGGCACGGCGACATCATGGCGCTGCTGCCGACGGTGCGGCGTTACCGCATGGTCACCCTCGCCTCCGCCAGCAAGGATGGCCGCATCATCACCACGGTGCTCAAGCTGCTCGGCGCCCGGGTGGCCGTGGGGTCCTCGAGCCGCGGTGGCGCCTCCGGCCTGAGGAGCCTGATGCGCGAGGTGCGCGCCAAGCACAACTGCGCATTGGCAGTCGACGGACCGCGTGGCCCGCTCTACAAGCTCAAGCCCGGCGTGCTCGAGGTGTCGCGCGTGCTCGACTGCCCGATCTACTACGCCAGCGTCAGCTGCGACCGCGCTTTCCACTGGCACCGCTCGTGGGATCGTGCCTTCCTGCCCAAGCCGTTCGCACGCGTGCAGATCGA
>DATKJN010000196.1:0-2790 GCA_035543655.1 Burkholderiaceae bacterium
GAGCGAATAACACGGGAAGTAGCCGAACATGCCGCTCGGCCAGTGCACGTCCTGCAGCGGGCCATCCTTGAAGTTGCCGCGCGTGTCGAGCTGCAGCAGCTCGGCCACCTTGGCGTCCCAGAGCGCGGGGATGTCGTCGGCCTCGATCTCGCCTTCGATCAGTGGGCGTTCGATCTCGTAGCGCAGGATGATGTGGGCGGCGTAGGTCACCTCGTCGGCCTCGACGCGGATCAGACCCGGCTTCACGCGCGTGATCAGCCGATGCAGGTTCTGCGGCTCGAACGCCGGCTGAATGCCGAACGCCTGCGCGACCAGCGGCGCCAGTTGTGCCACGAAGCCCGGGTGGCTGCCCAGCTGCATCTCGAAGCTCAATGATTGGCTCTCGTGGATCGCCATCGAGCGCGACTCCGACACCGGCTGACCCAGCAGCTCGCGCGGTCGATTCTGCTCGTAGCGGCCATGGCCGGTTTCGTGGATGGTGCCCATCAGCGAGCCGAGGAACTCGTCCTCGCGAAAACGCGTGGTCATGCGCACGTCTTCCGGCACGCCGCCGCAAAACGGATGGGTGCTGACATCGAGCCGGCCGGCCTCGAAATCGAAACCCAGCAGCCGGATCACGCGCTCGCACAACTCGCGCTGCGCCTGGATCGAAAACGGACCCTTCGGCTGCAGCAGCGTCTCGCGCGCCTGCTTGTCGATCACCCGGCGAATCAAGCCCGGCAGCCAGCTGCGCAAGTCGCCGAACACGGCGTCGACCGTCTTCGACGTCATGCCCGGCTCGAAGCGATCCATCAACGCGTCGTAGCGCGCCAGACCCGCTTGCTGCGACAGCGCCTCCGCGGCCTCGCGTTCGATCGCCAGCACCTCGCGGAAGTTGCCGAGAAAGCCTTTCCAATCGTTGGCCGGGCGTTGGGTGCGCCATGCATGCTCGCAACGGGCGGTGGCCATGTAGGACCGCTGCACGAGCGACTCGGGCAGCGCGTTGGACTGCCGCCATTCGCGCCGCATCTCGCGCAGATTGGCACGCTGCGGCTCGCTCAGCGGCTCGCTCTCGGCACGTTCGAGCTGCTGCGCCAGCTGCGGCTCGGTGCGCATCCGGTGCAGCAGCGCGCCCATCTCGGCCATCGCGGCGGCACGCGCCTCGTTGCCGCGCGGCGGCATGTTGGCGGCCTGGTCCCAACTCGCGATCGACTGCAGGTGTTGCAAGCGGTACAGGCGCGAGAAGGTTTGCGTCAGCGTGTCATAGCTCGGCGTGGAGGTGTCCATCGGCGCAGCGGCGCGCGGCTTGTGACCGTTGCCGGAGTGTTGAACGGTCGCGCATTGTGCGCGAGCGCCGAGGCTGGGCCCATCCCTGGAACCGAACACCCCGTACGAGCGCGCGGAATGCGTTCAGCCGATCTTGCCGGGGAACACCCACAGCAGCGCCGCCGTCATCGTCAGGTAGCGCAGGAACTTGCCGATGGCCATGTAGAAAACGCAGGGCCAGAACGGGAATCGCAGCCAACCGGCCACGGCGCACAGCGGGTCCCCCACCGCGGGCAGCCAGCTCAGCAAACACGCCTTGGCACCAAAACGTTCCAGCCAGCGCAGCGCGCGCAGTTCGGTCGGCTTGCGGTGCCGCACGTGCTCGTACGCGCGCTCCACGCCGTAACCCATCCAATAGGTGATGCCGCCCCCGATGGTGTTGCCAACGGTGGCCACCAGCACCGCGGGCCAGAACAGCTCGGGGTTGAGCTTGATCAGGCCGAACACTGCCGGCTCGCTGCCCAACGGCAGCAACGTGGCCGACACCAACGCCACCACGAACACCGTGCTGAGCCCGAACTCGGGCAGCGCAAGCGCCGCCAGCAAGGCGGCAAACCAAGCTTCCATCGCGGCGATTATCGACACCTGCGATCGCTATACTGCCGGCCTCCCCGCACCGCCTCACCCACCCGCACCCATGAAGATCGGCTCGTTCGAGCTGCCGAACAACCTGTTCGTCGCGCCGATGGCGGGTGTCACGGATCGTCCGTTTCGCCAGCTGTGCAAGCGGCTCGGGGCGGGCCATGCAGTGAGCGAGATGGTCACGTCCAAGCGTGAGCTGTGGACGAGCCTCAAGACCTCGCGGCGCGCCGACCACACCGGCGAGAGCGCGCCGATCGCCGTGCAGATCGCCGGCGTGGACCCCACCGAGATGGCCGATGCGGCGCGCTACAACATCGACCGCGGTGCGCAGATCATCGACATCAACATGGGCTGCCCGGCGAAGAAGGTGTGCAACGTGTTCGCCGGCTCGGCGCTGATGAGCAACGAGCCGCTGGCGCTTGCCATCGTGCAGGCCGTGGTGGCGGCATGCGCCCCGCGCGGCGTGCCGGCCACGCTGAAGATGCGCAGCGGCCGGCGCGACAGCGAGCGCAATGCGGTGGCGCTGGCGCGCGCGGCCGAAGACGCCGGCGTCGCGCTGGTCACGGTGCACGGGCGCACGCGCGAGCAGGGTTTTCTCGGCCACGCCGAGTACGACACCATCGCCGCGGTGAAGTCCGCGGTGCGCATCCCGGTGGTCGCCAATGGCGACATCGACGGCGCGCAGAAAGCGCGCGAGGTGTTGCGCGTCACCGGCGCCGACGCGCTGATGATCGGGCGCGCGGCGCAAGGCCGGCCGTGGATCTTTCGCGAGATCGCGCACGAGCTCGCCACCGGCCAGCCACTCGCACCACCGGCCACCGCCGACGTGCGCGCCTGGCTGCTCGAACACCTGCACGACCACTACGTGTTGCACGGCGAGTTCAGCGGCGTGCGCAGCGCCCG
>DATKJN010000197.1:0-4341 GCA_035543655.1 Burkholderiaceae bacterium
CCAATTCCGCATCCGCCACGTGGCGGACAAGAAGGCCGGCGAGTTGAGCTATGGCCAGCAGAAGCTGGTCGACATCGCGATGGCCTTCATGAGCGAGCCGGCCCTGGTGCTGCTCGACGAGCCCTGCGCCGGCGTCAACCCCAGCCTGGTCGGCGGCATCAGCACGTTGCTCAAGCAGCTCAACGCCACGCGCAAGGGTTCCTTCATCGTGATCGAGCACAACATGGACTTCGTGATGGACCTGTGCCATCGCATCATGGTGATGGTCGAAGGCACGGTGATGGCGATCGGCACGCCTGCCGAGATCCGCGCCAACGAGCAGGTGCTCGACGCCTACCTCGGCAACTGACGCCATGTCCCAAGACACCTGCATCCAATTCGAGGACGTGGTCGCCGGGTACGGCGAGTTCATGATCCTCAACGAGCTCAGCTTCAAGGCCGCGCGCGGCAAGATCACGCTGCTGCTCGGCCCCAACGGCGCCGGCAAGAGCACCGTGCTCAAGACGCTGTTCGGCCTGCTCAAGCTGCGCCAGGGCCGCGTCACGCTCGACGGGCAGGACATCGCCGGCGCCAGCCCGCGCGATCTGCTGCTGCAGCACGGCGTCGCTTTCGTGCCGCAGGGGCGCAACCTGTTCGGCCAGCTCACCGCCTACGAGAACCTCGAGCTCGGTGGCATCACGCTGGGCATCAAGACCGCCCGCGCGCGCATTCCGGAGGTGCTCGATCTGTTCCCGCGCCTCAAGGAGCGCCTGCACAGCGCCGCCGCGTCGCTGTCGGGCGGCGAGCAGAAGCAGCTCGAGGTCGGCCGTGCGCTGCTGCTGCGGCCCAAGGTGATCCTGATCGACGAGCCGTCGATCGGCCTGTCGCCGCTGGTGGTGCAAGACGTGTTCAAGCTGCTGCGCCGCCTGGCCGATGGCGGCACCACGGTGCTGATGGTCGAGCAGAACGTGAAGAGCGCGCTGAAGGCGGCCGATGAGGCGATCGCGCTGGAATCGGGCCGCCTGGTGCTGCACAAGCCGGCATCCGAATTGCTGGCCGACCCGCACATCGAGCGTCTGTTTCTCGGCGGCGCGCATGCGGTGGCCGCCGTGCCATGAAGGAGAGGTCCATGTCCACCACCGACCGCGAAGCCATCAGCGATGTCGCCAACCCGCTGGGCCTGGACGGCATCGAGTTCATCGAGTACGTCACCACCCGGCCGCAGGCGCTCGGCCAGGTGCTGGAGATGATGGGCTTCAAGCCGATCGCTCGCCACCGCTCGCGCGAGGTGCTGCTGTACCGCCAGGGCACGATGAACGTGGTGATCAACGCGCACGTCGGCACGGAGCGGCCGCGCAGCGTGGCGCCGAACGAGACGCCGGCGATCGCCGCGGTGGCGCTGCGCGTGCGCGACGCCGCCGCCGCGTACAAGCGCGCGCTCGACCGCGGAGCCTGGGCGGTGCCGACGCACGTGGAGGTGATGGAGCTCAACATCCCGGCGATCCACGGCGTCGGTGCGAGCCGCATCTACTTCGTCGACCGCTACCGCGAGTTCTCGATCTACGACGTCGACTTCGTGCCGATCCCCACCGTCGAGCGCGCGCCGCAGGCCGTGGCCGACATGCACTGGTTCGGGCTGGTGCAGTACATCGGCAACGACCGCATGGAGGATTGGACCGAGTTCTACCGCGAGCTGTTCGGATTCGACGTGCTGCCCGACGACGAGCGCTTCGGCATCCTGCCCAAGGGCCGCATCCTGCGCAGTCCATGCCGCAGCTTCTACCTGCAGCTCATCGAGCCCGATCCCAGCGTGGTCGATGTCGAGGGCGACGAGAGCCTGGCGCGCATCGGCCTGGGCGCACCCGACGTGGCGGCCGCGGCGCGTGCGCTGAGGGCGCGCGGCGTCGAGTTCGTCGAGTCCAGCGGCGTGCACACCGAACCGCGCGGCGCGCTGACCAAGAGCTGGCTCGGCGGGCTGATGTTCGAGCTGGTGCACAGCGAGCGGGGTGCGCCATGACCCAGCACAGCGGCTTCATCGACGACTTCGGCATGGACACCATCACGCTGTCGGGCAGCCTGCCCGACAAGCTGCGCGCGATGCGCGACGCCGGCTTCTCGCAGGTGATGCTCAAGGCGAGCGACCTGGTGGCGCATCCGGAGGGCGTGCACGATGCGGTGCGCGCGGTCCAGCGCAGCGGGCTGCGCGTCACCGGCTTTCAGGTGTTGCGCGACTTCGAAGGCCTGGCCGGCCACCTGCACGACTACAAGGTCGACATCGCCAAGTCGATGCTCGAGATGGCGCGCGCCGTCGGGGCGCCGCTGTTGCTGGCGTGTTCGTCGACCAGCACGCATGCCACGCAGGATGTCGATGCACTGGCGCGCGACCTGCGCAAGCTGGCGATGCTGGCGGTGCCGCTCGGCCTGAAGATCGCCTACGAGGGCTTGAGCTGGGGTCGCACCATCAACGAGTTCACCACCGCGTGGGAGGTGGTGAGCCGCGCCGACGCGCCGAACCTCGGCTTGGGCATCGACTCGTTCCACATCCTCGCCGCCAAGACGCCGCTGGACGAAATCGACACGCTGGACCCCGACAAGATCTTTCTCGTGCAACTGGCCGACTTCATGTGGCACGAGGTGCGTTCGTTCGAGGAGCGCATCGCCACCGCGCGCCACTTTCGCGTGTTCCCGGGCGAGGGTGTGCACAGTGCGCAGGTCGCCGAGCTGGTGCTGAGGCTCGATGCGCTCGGCTACCGCGGCGACTACAGCTTCGAGGTGTTCAACGACGACTACCAGCAGGTGCCGCCGGCCACCGTGGCGCAGCGCGCGCGCCGGTCGGCGGTGTGGCTCGGCGAAGAGGTGTTGCGCCGCTCGGTACCATTGCCCGGCGCGATGCGGCTGAAGGGGCGCGCAGCCCCGGCGGCATCGTGACACACGCGCCGAGGCCTTGCATGTTGCGACTGTTCGACCGAGTCCACCGGCGCGCGGGGCTGCTGCTCGCCACGCTGGCGTTTGGCGCGTCCGGCGCCGCTCATGCCGTGGACCTGCAAGGCCATCGTGGCGCGCGCGGCCTGGCGCCCGAGAACACGCTGCGCGCCTTCGAGGTCGCGCTGCAGCACGGCGTGACCACGCTCGAGCTCGACATCGCGATCACGCGCGACGGCGTGCTGGTGATCCACCACGACCTCGCGCTCAACCCGGCGTTCGCGCGCGACGCGCAGGGCCAGTGGCTGCAGCAGCCGAGCGCGCCGATCCACACCATGACCTGGAGCGAACTGCAGCGCTACGACGTGGGCCGCCTGAAGCCGGGCGACCGCTACAGCGCCAACTACCCCGACCAGGTGCCGCTCGACGGCGCGCGCGTGCCGCGGCTGAGCGACCTGTTCGACCTGGTGAAGAAGGGCGGCCACGACAAGGTGCGCTTCGCCATCGAGACCAAGCTCGATCCGCGCCGGCCCGACGCCACGCTGCCGCCCGAACCGTTTGCCAAGGCGGTGGTCGACGAGATCCGCAAGGCCGGCATGGCGCAGCGCGCACAGATCCTGTCGTTCGACTGGCGCACCTTGCTGGTGGTGCAGCGCATCGCGCCCGAGATTCCCACCGTGTACCTGAGCGCGCAGCGGCAATGGCTGGACAACATCGGCGCCGGCGCACCCGAGCCGTCGGCTTGGACCGCGGGCTTCAAGTTCAGCGAGCACCAGTCGGTGCCGCGCATGATCAAGGCCGCCGGCGGCAGCTACTGGTCGGTGTACTTCGGCGACGTCGATGCCGCCAAGGTCAAGGAGGCGCAATCGCTCGGCCTGAAGGTGCTGGTGTGGACGGTGAACGATGCGCCAACGATGGAACGCGTGCTCGACTTCGGCGTCGACGGCCTGATCACCGACCGGCCGGACATCGCGCGCAAGGTGTTCGGCGCGCGCGGCATCGTGCCGAAATGATGGTTCGTGACTGACGGAGTCGCCCTTTGAAGATCCTGGTGTTGAACGGCCCCAACCTCAACCTGCTCGGCACGCGCGAGCCCGCCGTGTACGGCGCCGCCACGCTGGCCGACGTCGAGGCGCTGTGCCGCGACACCGCCGCCACGGCCGGCGCCACGGTGGAATGCCGCCAGAGCAACCACGAGGGCTTGCTGGTCGACTGGATCCAGGAGGCCGGCGCCGCCCACCGCGCCGGCACGCTGATCGGCGTGGTCTTCAACGCCGGCGCCTACACGCACACCTCGGTGGCGCTGCACGACGCGATCAAGGGCACCGGCGTGCCGGTGATCGAGGTGCACATCACCAACGTGCACGCGCGCGAGGCGTTCCGGCACCACTCCTACCTGTCGCCGGCGGCGGCCGGCATCGTGGTCGGCTTCGGCATCGA
>DATKJN010000198.1:0-4486 GCA_035543655.1 Burkholderiaceae bacterium
GCGGCCGTCGTCGCCGCAAAGATTACGTCGACATTGAGGCTCACCAGTTCGGCTGCCAGGGTTGGCAGATCACCGTGCTTGCCATTCGCCGTTCGATAGACGAGTTCGAGGTCAGCGCGCTCCACGTAGCCTGCCGCGCGCAAGCCCTCCTTGAATGCCTCGTAGCGGCCGGGAAACACCTCGGGTGGCATGCCTTCGAGAATGCCGATCCGAGGCGTCCTCGAAGCGCTCTGAGCAAGCGAAGTGGAGGCTACGCACGTGCCCAGCAGACCTAAGACGGCGACACGTCGTTTGAGCATGGAGCGAACAGCGATCACTGCTGGCGATTCTGAGCAACGAGTGCCCATATCGACCAGTCGAACATCGTTCAATATTGAACAACCGCGCGTTCGTTCTTCACCGCTCGTACGACGGGACGGCAACGATCGACCGAGGTTCTTGACAGCGAGCGGAGCTGTCCATCGGATCAGCGCTTAGCCATTCTCGCGTCGTTATCGGCGTTGCGACAGTCGCCAACGGGCTTGGGGAGGACGGCTGGCCGGCCTGAGCATAATCGCAGCCGATGACGCAATGCCGTCGCTGCAGCCACGTCAACGCCCCGAACCAGAAGTTCTGCGGTGAATGCGGTGCGCCGCTTCACGGCCAGGCGCATGCGAAGACCGGCTACACACCTCCGCATCTGGCGCAGGGGGCGCTGTCGTATCGCTTCGCGTTGGAGGGAGAGCGCAAGTTGGTCACGGTGATGTTCTGCGACATCGCCAACTCGACTCAGATCGCGGCGCGCATCGGCGCCGAGGCGATGCACGAACGGCTCAACCGGTTCTTCGAGCTGACGCTGGCCAAGGTGCACCGCTACGAGGGCACAGTGAACCAGTTTCTCGGCGATGGCTTCATGGCGCTGTTCGGCGCACCGATCGCGCACGAGGACCATGCGCGCCGTGCCCTGCTGTCGGCAATGGCGATCCAGCAGGACATGTGCGCCGATGCGCAAGGCGCCGATGCGACCGGTCCGTTCCAGCTGCGCATCGGCCTCAACACCGGCATGGTGGTGGTCGGCAAGATCGGCGACAACCTGCGCATGGACTACACCGCGATCGGCGACACCACCAATCTCGCCGCGCGGCTGCAGGGCCACGCCGAGCCCGGCTCGATTCGCATCAGCGACTCGACACGCCGCGCTGCCGAAGCCCACTTCGAGTTCGCCGACCTTGGCCGCCACGCGCTCAAGGGCTTCGCCGAGCCGGTGGCGATCTTTGCGCCCCTCGGCGCACGTTCAGCACGGTCCGCGATGGCCGGCGCAGCGGGCGATGGGACGGCATCGCTGCTGGTCGGTCGTGAGGTCGAACTCGCCGCCTTGGTGCGCTCGCTCTCGGGTCTGGCGCAGGGTCAAGGCAGTGTCGTGTTCTTGCGCGGCGAGCCCGGAATGGGCAAGTCGCGGCTGCTCGCCGAAGGCCGGCGACACGGGCCGGCACGGCAGGTGCTCTGGCTCGAGGGCCGCTCGGTGTCGTTCGGCCAGAGCCTGAGCCACTGGCCGTTCATCGAGATCCTGCGCACCGTGTTCGGCATCGACGAGAGCGACAGCGAAGCCACGGCGCTGCACAAGCTGGAGCGCGGCGCGCGCGACGTCTTCGACGCACGGGCCGATGAGATCCTGCCGTATCTGGCGATGGTGCTGGCGCTCGGCGTGCCGGCCGAGTATGAACACCGGGTCAAGTTCCTCGACGCGCAGGCGATCAAGCGCCAGGTGTTCCTGAGCCTGCGACAACTGTTCGAGCGGCTGGCGCAGCGGCAGCCCACGCTGGTCGTGCTCGAGGACTGGCACTGGGTCGACCAGTCGTCGATCGCCCTGTGCGAGCACCTGTTGCCGCTGGTGGGCAGCGCGCCCTTGTCGTTCTGGTTCACCACCCGCACCGAAGCGTCGGAGGCGGTGGCGCGTGTCAAGGCCGCGGCCACCGAAGCCGCGCTGCGCGTCGATGACCTCACGCTGTCGCCGTTGAGCGCGGTGCAGACCCAACAGCTGATCGCCCGCCTGGGCAGTGCGGGTACCTTGCCGGAGGCCGTGCGCGAGCGCATCCAGCGCCGCACCGGAGGCAACCCGTTCTTCATCGAGGAGGTCGTGCGCGCCATCACCCTCGATGGTCGGCCGGCTGCGGACGCGCATGCGCAGTCGGCGCACTCGACCGCCCGCCCGGTCACCGACCTGTCGATCCCGGACAGCGTGCAGGCGATGATCCTGGCACGTGTCGACCGGCTGGATGAAGACGCCAAAGGCGTGCTCAAGCTGGCCTCGGTGATTGGTCGCACCTTTCTGTTGCGCGTGTTGAAGGCGATCGCCCGCGCCGCCGAGGCGGTGGATCCCAGCGTCGAGCGGCTGCGAGAAAATGAACTGATCGACCTGCGACAGCGGGTGCCGGACGTCGAGTACGTCTTCAAGCATGCGCTGGTCCAGGAGGCCACCTACGGAAGCATCCTGGCCGAGCGACGCCGTTCGATCCATCGCCAAGTGGCGCAGGCGATCGAGACGCTGTTCGCCGATCGCATCGACGAATACACCAGCCTGCTCGCCCATCACTACGCACAAGCCGAGGATTGGTCCAAGGCCAATGCCTTCCTGCTGGCGGCTGGCGACCAGGCCAGCCGCATCGCGGCCGATGCCGAGGCGCTGGAACACTACCGGCAGGCCGAGGCGAGTCTGCCCAAAGCGGCCGCCGCCGCGATGACGCCGTTGCAGCGCGCGACACTCGATCGCAAGCTCGGGCAAGCCTTCTACGGCATCGGCAACTACCAGGAAGCGGTCGCGCATTTCTCGCGGGCGCTGGCGCACCTGGGCATTGCCTACCCGGACCGGCGCACGAGCGCACGGCGCGCCATCGTCAAGCACGTCGTGGCGCACTTCGTGCGGCGCGGCCTGGCGCGGTTCGCCGTACCGACCTTCGGTGTCGACGAGGCGAGGGAGGCTTCGGCGATCTGCGAATCGATGGCCTGGCTCGACTACTACGCCGACGAGGACCGTTTTGCACTCGACAGCCTGATCGCGCTGGATGTCGGCGAGCGCAGTGGTGATCTCGAGAGCCAGGCGCGCGGGCTCGCCACACTCGGCTTCGTGCTGATGTCGATGGGATTGCATCGCCTCGCGTGGCGGCGCATCGGCGAGTCGATGGCGATCGCCGACAGGATTCGGGTGCCGACCATCCAGGCTGGTGCGCCGTTCGTGCGCGGCTGGTTCCAGTGGACTCGCGGCCAGATCGACGACGCCATGGTGTCGCTGGAGGCGTCGGCGTCGCTGTATCGATCGATCGGCGACCTGCGCGGCTGGGCCGGTGCGCTCAGCACGCTGGCTTGGGTGCTGGCGCGCCGCTGCGAGTTCGAGCGTGCGCAACGGGTCTGCGAGGAGATCGTTCGCATCGGCAAGGAGGCCAATGACCTCCATCTGGCGGCGTGGGGCTCGGTCTGCCTGGGCCACTTGTGTTCCACAGTCGGCCCGCTGACGTGCGCCTCGCAGCATCTGGAGACGGTGCGCGACCTCAGCAAACGCAGCTCCGAGATGCGCATGCACGCCAACGCGGGCGGCGTTCTGGCCAAGAGCCTGCTGCGCCGCGGCCTGATCGCGGAGGCCAGAGCGATCCTTACCGAGGCGCTGGAGACGCTCGAGGCGCGCGCGATGCGCGACATGTTCTACATCGAGCCGATCACGGCGTTCATCGAGCTGTGCCTGCACGATGCGTCGCAATCCTCCGGGGCGCAGCGCCGATCGGCACTGGCCGCGGCGCGCTCGGCTTGCACCAAGGCGCTGCGCTGCAGCCGCAGGAGCGCGGCCGCCTGGCAACCCGAGGCGATGCGCCTGCACGGCACGCTGGCGTGGCTCGACGGCAAACCGGCGCGAGCGCTGAAGCGCTGGCGGGCAAGCATCCAACTGGCCGACGCGATGAAGCTGCCGGTGGACCGGGCCCGAGCGCTGCTCGAGATGGGCGAGCGGACACGCGACGAGGCATCCGTGCTGGAGGCGCAGCGTCTCTTCGAGCAAACCGGCGCGCGCGTCGATCTGGCGTTCAGCTTGCACGTGCTGGCACGCAGCGCGGCGGATCGCGGTGCCGATCGCATCGATGTGCAACGACGCTACGACGAAGCGATCGCGTCGCTGCGCGGTGTCGGCGCCGAACCGGCGGCTGCGCTGGCGGCCTGTGAGAGGGAGGCACTGCTGGCCGAGCGAGGACCCGGCGACGAGACCCGCGGCGACACGGCCGAGGGCCCGCAGAGCACCGTCGGGCTGGTGGTGCCGTCCCCGGCGCAGGCTACGGACTCGCGGGCTCGGCCCTGAGCGCGTGGTGCGCGCGGCCTTCTCGCACGATGACAAAACCCCTGGTCCGGCCGGACGCCGGATCGACCGTGTGAACGGCCGCCCACAGGTCGGCGCTCCGGACCCAAACAGGCGGATACCGGTGTGCCGCGACATCGAGCACGAGAAAGCGATCGGACGTCTCGCTGT
>DATKJN010000199.1:0-5026 GCA_035543655.1 Burkholderiaceae bacterium
TCCGCTCAGATCCTCGCCGACTACCGCAAGTACGTCAGGCACCATGGCGCGACGGTGGACCTCAAGGAGTTCGTCGATCTGTTCTGGCGCCGCCTGACCGATGCCAGCATCAAGATCCCGAAGGCGATGGAAGCCCCGTTCGCCGATCCACAAGGCGATGAAGAGGTGCGCATCCAGGCGCATGTCGAGACCTTCCATCGCCAGGAGGCTGCACGGCTCGAACAGGAGCTGTTCAAGCAGCGCAAGCGCCTGGCCGATGCCGAGCGCACGCTGCAGAGCAAGGCGACCAGGGCGGCCACCGAAAGCAAGCGCATTGCCACCGCCAAGGTCGAGTGGGCTCTGGGCAAGCTCGGCGACCTGCGTCGCAGCGATCTGATCGACGACGATTCGCGGATCTTTCCGGCCCACTACGCGCCGGTGATGGTGTGGGAGAACGGCCGGCGTGTGATCAAGCCGATGCGCTACCAGTGCCGCCTGCCCGGCAAGCCGGCGTTTCACGACGCCAAGTTTCCCGGCACCTACAACGCGCGACGCGACAACCTCGAAGGCTATTGGCGCGGTCTGTTCGGCCATTCGCACGGCGTGATGGTGCTCGATGCCTTCTTCGAGAACGTCAACCGGCACGCGATGGAGCGGCGCGAACTCGCCGCCGGCGAACCGCCGGAGAACGTGGTGCTGGAGTTCCGGCCGCAACCGCCTCGGCCGATGCTGGTGGCGTGTCTGTGGTCGCGCTGGACCGCACGCGGTGAGCACGACTTGTTTTCGTTTGCGGCGATCACCGACGAGCCGCCGCCGGAGATCGCGGCGGCCGGCCACGATCGATGCATCATCCCGCTGCGACCCGAGAACGTCGATGCATGGCTGCGGCCCGATCCATCCGATCTGCGCCGGCAACAGGCGATCCTCGACGACCGCGAGCAGCCGTACTACGAACACCGGCTGGCGGCATAGCGCGCTGCGCGCCGCGGCATCACTCCGGCTCGATGCCGGCGGCCTTGATCAGCTGGCCCCAGCGTGCGGTGTCGCGTTCGACCAGCAGGCGCAACGACTCCGGGTTGCCGGGGAACGGCTCGGCGTGCAGGCGCGCCAGGTGCTCGAGCATGCCGGGGCTCTTGACCACCGCGTTGGTGAGGTCGGACAGCTTGGTCACGATCTCGGTCGGCGTCTTCGCCGGCAGGAACAGCGCCAGCCAGGCGTTGAATTCGTAGCCGGGCAATCCGGCCTCGGCGATGGTCGGCAGGTCGGGCGCACTGGCCGTGCGCTTCGCGGCGCTGATGCCCAGGGCCTGCACCTTGCCGCCTTGCGCCTGCGCGATGCCCAGCGCCGCATCGGTGACGAGAAAGTGCAGTTGCCCGCCGATCAGGTCGGTGATCGCCTGCGACGACGTGCGATACGGCACATGCACCGCGTCGATGCCGGCGGCCAACCGAAACGCCTCGCTCGCCACTCGGCCGGTGGCGCTCGAGCTGCCGTAGTTGAACTGCTTGGGTTTGCTGCGCGCCAGCGCGATGAACTCGCGCAGGTCCTTCACCTTCAGCGTCGGCGAGACCACCAGCACCTGCGGAATCGTGGCCAGCGTGGTCACCGGTGCGAAGTCGGCCACCGGGTCGTAGGCCAGTTTCTTGAACAGGTGCACGTTGGCGCTGTGCGTGGAGTTGGCGCCGAACAGAATGGTGTGGCCGTCGGGCGCCGCACGGGCAACGAACGAGGCCGCGATGCCGCCGAGCGCACCTTGCTTGGCGTCGACGATGAACGGCTGCCCGGTGGCTTCCTGCAGCCGCTCGGCCAGGTAGCGCACCATCGTGTCGTAGGCATTGCCGCCGCCGAACGGCACGATGATCGACACCGTCTTGCTCGGGTAGGCGGCCTGCGCGTGCAACAGGCCGGGCCAGCCCATGGCACCGAGTGCGCCGGCAGCCGCGCCGAGCCAGCGGCGGCGCGAGCTTCGATGGTCAGAGGCGTCGGTCATCGATTCACTCCAGGTGGCCTTGTTCACGGTAGTAGCGCTCGGCCCCCGGATGCAGCGGCAGGTCGACGCCTCGGCACATGTCGCGCGGCTCGATCGGATAACTCAGCGGGCTGTGCTGCGCAGGGATGTGGCGGAAGCGCGCCTCCAGCTCGGCGCGCTCCTCGACCATTACCGAGGTGATTTCGTAGGCCACGTCGTCGGTCATGTCGTCGCGCACGATCGTGCCCCAGTGCGACCAGTCCAGGCAGGGCACCGGCTCGGCGTTGAGCACGCGCTGGGCCTCGACCACCGCCGGCGTGAGGCCGTACTCGGATACCAGCCGCTGCATCGCATCGGGTTCGATGCGCATGAAGGTGAGCGGCGTCTTGCGCGCCCAGTCGCGCCACAGCGACAGCATGATCGCCTCGTTGAACACGGCGTTCACGCGGCCGTCGATCGCGTGCTGCAGGCACACGCGCGGGCTGTCGTGGTCGACGAACGCGCCGCCCCAGCGCACGATGTCGTCGGGTTCGATGCCGTGCGCCTGCAACACGCGGTCGATGACCCAGCTGCACAGGTTGTTCTCGTCGCGCAGCGGCGTGGCGATGCGCAGCGCCGGCTTGCGCTCACGGATGTCGGCGAAGCTGCGCAGCCCGAGCGACGTGGGCAGCGCGAACGTGAGCCGGTCGTCCTGCGGCAGGCGGCCCAGCGTGCGCAGCTGCGTGCGCGGCGTGCCGGCGTAGAAGTGCACGCCCTCGTAGGCCCAGCGCACGCCCACGTGCACCGGCGTCGTGATCGCGAGGTCGGCCTCGCCGCTGGCCACCAGTTCGATGCTCTCGCGGTACGCGCTGCCGGTCTTCACCGTGAACTTCGAGCGCGGCGCGCTGCGCCAGCGCATGTGCGCCGCGATCCAGCCGAGCACGGTGTGGAAGTTGGCCGTGCCCCAGTCGCCGACCATCGTCAGGTTCACGCGGGGGCGTGGGCTTCGGCTCATGCGCATCTCCTTCAGCTCGACCGGCCGCATCACTGTTCGAGCTTGATGCCGGCTGCCTTGACGATCGGACCATAGGCCGCCAGGTCGCGCTGCATCTGCTCGCGAAACTGCTCGGCGCTGCCGGGCGTGGCTTCGATGCCGAGCGTGGCCAGACGCTCGCGCAGCGCGGGGTCGTTGAGCACCGCGTTGAGCTCGCTGTTCAGCCGCGCCATCACCGGCGCCGGCGTCTTGCTCGGCGCCAGCAGACCGACCCAGGAGTCGGCCACGAAATCGGGCACGCCGCTTTCGATGAAGGTCGGCACATCGGGCAACGCACTCGTTCGCTTGGCGCTCGACACCGCGATGGCCTTCAGCTTGCCGGACTTCACGTGGCCCTGGGCGCCGGCCACCGCGGTGAACACCAGCGGGATCGCGCCGCCCATCACGTCGGTCATCGCCTGGCCGCCGCCCTTGTACGGCACGTGTTCGAGCTTGGCGCCGGTGCGTTGCGCGAGCATCTCGCCGGCCACGTGCGGCGTGCCGCCGATGCCCGAGGTGCCGTACGCGAGGCCGCCGGCGCGTGTTTTCGACAGCGCGATCAGCTCTTGCAGCGTCTTCGCCGGCACATCGGGATGCGCCACCAGGATCAGCGTGGCGTTGCCGATCTTGCCGACGGGTGCGAAATCCTGCATCGTGTCGAACGGCACCTTGGCGAACACGTGCGGGTTGATCACCATCGTGCCGTCGAAGGCGAGCAGCAGCGTGTAGCCGTCGGCCGCCGCGTTCACCACTTGCGCGGTGCCGATGTTGCCCGAGGCGCCGGGCTTGTTGTCCACCACCACCTGCTGGCCGAGCCGCTTGCCGAGAAAGTCCGCCACCACGCGGCCACTCGAATCGGTGACGCCGCCCGGCGTGAACGGCACCACCAGGCGCACCGGCCGGCTCGGAAACGTGTCTTGTGCGTGGGCGTGCCATGGCGCACCGGAGCCGAGTGCTATCAACGAGCCGAGCAGGGTGCGGCGTGTGAGGTGGCTTCGAGGGTCGGACTTCATCGTCGTTGTCTCCGTGCGATCCATGGCTCGCTTCATTGATCTTCGGCCCAACGCCGTTCGAACGCGTGCACGTCGGGGAAACCCATCAGTGTGGTCAGCTCGGTGAACGGCATCAACGGCTGCTGCAGGGCGGCCGACGAACCTTGCTGGGCCAGCGCACCATAGACCGCCTGCATCGCCTGCGTCGCCGCCAGCAGCGCGGTGACCGGAAAGATCGCCAGCTTGTAGCCCAGTTGCTCGAGCGCGTCGCGGCTCAGCACCGGCGTGCGTCCGCCGTCGACCATGTTGGCCAGCAACGGCACGTCGACGCTGGCGCCGATGCGGCGCATCTCGTCTTCGCTTTCGGGTGATTCGACGAACAGGATGTCGGCGCCGGCGCGCGCATACGCTTCGGCGCGCCGCAGCGCTTCGTCGAGACCGAGGCTGCTGCGCGCATCGGTGCGCGCGATGATCAAGAAGTCGCTCGTCGCACGCGATGCCACCGCGACTTCGATCTTGCGCACCATGTCGGCGGTGGGCACCACGCGTCGGCCTGGCGTGTGGCCGCATTTTTTCGGCACTTCCTGGTCCTCGAGCTGGATCGCGGCGGCACCCGCTGCCTCGTAGCCCTGCACCGTGTGCGCCACGTTGAGCAAGCCGCCATAGCCGGTGTCGCCGTCGGCGATCAACGGCGTGCGCGCCATGGTGGCCATTTGACGCACGCGGCCCACCATGTCGGTGTAAGTGGCCAGCCCCGCATCGGGCAGGCCGAGGTGCGAGGCCACGGTGCCGAATCCGGTCATGTACAGCGCATCGAAGCCGAACGTGTCGGCCATGCGCAGCGACACCATGTCGTGCACGCCGGGCGCGACCATCAGCCCCGGCCGTTGCAGGCGCTGGCGCAGCGTGGGGCGCAATTCGGGTTGCATCGACAGGTCGTTCGGGGCGGTGCTGCAGCCGCTTGCACATGGCGTACCAAGCCGTTATGGCCTTCCAAGTCGTTGATCTGCCATCGGTATCACCCCGGGTCGGCGCGCGGCTGTGTTGCATGCAACATGCATGCAACGTCGTTGT
>DATKJN010000200.1:0-2971 GCA_035543655.1 Burkholderiaceae bacterium
GTGCAAATTGTTGCCGCCCGCACCGACGATGCGCAGCTTGGTCGCGGCCGGGTTGTCCGCGCCGTCGATCAGCGTCGGCGTCTGCCACGGTGTGCGGCGTGGCGGCACGGCGATGCGACGGCGCCCTGACAGGAACTGTCCGGTCAGCGATGCCGGATGCTCGGCGATTTGCTGCGGCGTGCCTTGCGCGACCAGCTGCCCGCCGTGCACGCCGGCGCCGGGACCGAGGTCCACGCAATGGTCGGCGGCACGGATCATGTCCTCGTCGTGCTCGACCACCAGCACGCTGTTGCCGAGGTCGCGCAGCCGCTTCAACGTGTCGATCAGGCGCGCGTTGTCGCGCTGGTGCAGCCCGATGCTCGGTTCGTCGAGCACGTACATCACGCCGGTCAGCCCGGAGCCGATCTGGCTCGCCAGCCGGATGCGCTGCGCCTCGCCGCCCGACAGCGTGTCGGCGCCGCGGTCGAGGCTCAGGTAGCTCAGGCCCACGTCGTTCAGGAACTTCAGGCGTGCGCGGATTTCGCGCACCACCTTGTCGGCGATCTCCGCCTTGGCGCCGCTCAGCTGCAGCGACTCGAAGTACGCCAGCGCCTCGGCCAGCGTGGCGCGCTCGATCTCGTAGATGGCCTTGCCGTGTGCCGGTTGGGGGTCGCCTGCCGCCGCCAATCGCACGTGGCGCGCTTCGCGCCGCAGCCGCGTGCCTTCGCACTGTGGGCAAGGGCGCGCAGCCTGGTAACGTGCCAGGTCCTCGCGCACGGCGACCGAATCGGTCTCGCGGAAACGGCGTTCGAAGTTCGGGATGATTCCTTCGAACGGATGCCAGCGCTTCACCGTGCGCACGCGCCCCTTGCCGCCTTCGGCGCTGTAGACGAACTCCACGTCCTGTGCGCCGGACCCGTGCAGCAGCACCTGCCGGGCCTCGGCGCGGAGGTCCTCGAACGGCGTGTCGACGTCGAAGCCGTAGTGCTTGGCCACGCTCTCGATCATCGAGAACGTGTAGGCATTGCGTTTGTCCCAGCCCTTCACCGCGCCGGCGGCCATGCTCAAGCTGGGAAACGCCACCACGCGCTCGGGATCGAAGGCCGTCACCTGGCCCAGTCCATCGCAGTGGGGGCAGGCGCCGACCGGGGAGTTGAACGAGAACAGCCGGGGTTCCAGCTCCGGCAGCGAATAGCTGCACACCGGGCAGGCGAAGCGGTTGGAGAACAGCTGCTCGTTGCCGGAGTCGAGTTCCAGCGCAAGCGCGCGCCCGTCGGCGATGCGCAGTGCGGCCTCGAAGCTCTCGGCCAAGCGCTGCTTCATCTCCGGGCGAGCGCGCAGACGGTCGATCACCACGTCGATGTCGTGCTTCTCGGTTTTCTTCAGCTTGGGCAGCTCGGTGGCTTCGAACACCTGGCGCTCACCACCGGACGCGCCGATGCGAAAGCGCACGAAGCCCTGCGCCTGCATCTGCATGAACAGCTCGGTGAATTCGCCTTTGCGGTCGCGCACCACGGGGGCCAGGATCACCAGCCGCGTATCGGCGGGCAGCGCGAGCACCGCGTCGACCATCTGGCTCACGTTTTGCGCCTGCAGCGGCAGTCCGTGGTCGGGGCAGAACGGCGTGCCCGCGCGCGCGAACAACAGGCGCAGGTAGTCGTGCACCTCGGTGATCGTGCCGACGGTGGAGCGCGGGTTGTGCGAACTGGCCTTCTGCTCGATGCTGATCGCCGGCGACAGTCCTTCGATCAGGTCGACATCGGGCTTGTCCATCAGCTGCAGGAACTGCCGCGCATAGGCCGACAGGCTCTCGACATACCGCCGTTGACCCTCCGCGTACAGCGTGTCGAAGGCCAGGCTCGACTTGCCCGAGCCCGACAGTCCGGTGATCACCACCAGAGCATGCTTCGGCAGGTCGAGGTCGATGTTTTTCAGGTTGTGCGTGCGCGCGCCGCGCACATGGAGCGTGCGCGAGTGCAGGGGAGCCCCACTGTCTTCGGGCGTCGGCGCGGTCGGTTTCTTCGGCATGGCTCGCGGCGGGCGGAACCGGCCATCTTACGGGCGCGTGGCTGTCACGCGCCAGGAGCGGGTGCGGCCGCCCTCGGCTGGGTGCGTCAGGGATTGCGCAGGCGCTGCAACGTGGCGGGGTCGAGCGGCGCGTGCCGGATGCGACCACTGTGCTCGATCCAGCGCAGGCCATCGGCCTCGATGCGCAGCGTGGCCTGCGGCCAATCGTCGCGCCACCAGCGCACCTCGAGCGCCTCGCCGGGGCTGGCCCGCTCGGTGGTGTCGCTCCAGCGCGCGCGCGAGGCTTGCGCGACGCGCGCCAGCCACTCGTGCGCGGCCTCGTCCAGCGGCACGATCGCGGCCTTGCCGGGCGGCATCCAGGTCCAGCGCGCAAGGCCACTTGCCATCTCGCTGCGCGTGCGACGCAGCAGCGTGAACGCCGGCGATGCCGTGGCCACTGCGTCTGCCGCACTGTCGACGGCGGATGCGCGTGCACCGGCCACCGCCGCGGCGCGGCCGGCAGCCGAGGACATGCGCATGTCGCTGCGCATCGCGGCGTCGCGCTGTTGCGAGTCGGTGGCGCCCGGCGCCGTCGCCATGGGCGCGGCGGGCGTTGCCTCAGCCTGCGCCCGTGCGGTCTCGGCCACGGCTGGTGCGGGCTCGAAACGGGGTGCCGGCGCGGGCACGGCAGCGGGCGCAGGTGCCGCCGGTGGCGCCACCTTCGCCAAGGCACCTTCGGACTCGGGCATGACACGCTCCTCGCGACGCTCGGGCGGTGCAGGTCGTGCTGCGGGGGCCTGGCGCAGCGTGGGTTCGACGCGGCGCTCGGATTTCGCCGCCGTCGCGTCCGTGCGGCGTTTCGTGCTCGAACCGTCGACCGGCGCGGCGGGTGGCGCCGATTGCTGCGGCGCGCGCCGCAGTTCGTCTGTTCTGGCGCCGCCGGACCCGACCGCCGGCGGCGCGGCCGGCGTCGCTTGGCTGCTGC
>DATKJN010000201.1:0-2254 GCA_035543655.1 Burkholderiaceae bacterium
CTTGCCGGCGTCGAACGCGGCGCGCAGGGCCTTCACCATCTTGTCGGGCCCGTCGGCCGACAGCACGTTCTGCGCCACCAGCTTCTCGCCGTAGAGCTTGCGCGTGCCCGGGTGTGCCGCGATCTTCTTGTACATCAGCGGTTGCGTCAGGCTCGGCGTGTCCTGCTCGTTGTGGCCGAGCTTGCGGAAACAGATGATGTCGACGACCACGTCCTTCTTGAACTGCTGGCGGTAGTCGAACGCGAGCTGCGTGCACAGCACCACCGCCTCGGGGTCGTCGCCGTTCACGTGCAGCACCGGCGCCTCGATCATCTTGACCACGTCGGTGCAGTACAGCGTGGAGCGCGAGTCGCGCGGGTCGCTGGTGGTGAAGCCGATCTGGTTGTTGATCACCAGATGCACCGTGCCGCCGGTGTAGTAACCGCGTGTCTGCGCCAGCGCCAGCGTCTCCATCACCACGCCCTGGCCCGCGAAAGCAGCGTCGCCGTGCACCAGCACCGGCAGCACCTGGTCGCCGAGCTTGTCGCCGCGGCGGTCCATGCGCGCCTTGACCGAGCCCTCGACCACCGGGTTGACGATCTCCAGATGGCTCGGGTTGAAGGCCAGGCTCAGGTGCACCGGGCCACCGGGTGTCGAGATGTCGCTCGAGAAGCCCTGGTGGTACTTGACGTCGCCGGCTGGCAGGACTTCGGCGGCCGTGTGTTCGAACTCGGCGAACAGGTCCTTGGGCATCTTGCCCAGCGTGTTCACCAGCACGTTGAGGCGGCCACGGTGCGCCATGCCGATGACGATCTCCTGCACGCCCTTGGCCCCCGCGCGCTGCACCAGCTCGTCCATGCTGGCGATGAAGCTCTCGCCGCCCTCCAGCGAGAAGCGCTTCTGGCCCACGTACTTGGTGTGCAGAAAGCGCTCGAGGCCTTCGGCGGCCGTGAGCTTGTCGAGGATGTCGACCTTCTGCTCGGCGCTGAAGCTCGGCTTGCTGCGGATCGACTCCAGCCGCTCCTGCCACCAGCGCTTCTCGGCGGGTTCGGTGCAATGCATGAACTCGGCGCCGATGGTGCTGCAGTAGGTCTCGCGCAACGCCAGCAGGATCTCGCGCAGCGTCTGCTGCTCGGCTTTGGTGAAGTAGGTGTTGGTGGCGCTGAAAGTGATGTCCATGTCACTTTCGGTCAGGTCGTAGAACGCCGGCTCCAACTCGGGAATGCGCGGGCGCTCGGTGCGCTTGAGCGGATCGAGGTCGGCCCAGCGCGCGCCGAGCGACCGGTACGCTGCGATCAGCGACTGCACGTGCACCTGCTTGCGCGCCACCGCCAGTTCGCTGGCGCTGGCCTTGACCGCGAACGCGTTGGCCTTGGCGCGCTGCGCAAACGACTCCACCACCGGCGCGTGCGCCACGTCGCGGCTCAACGTGCCGTCGGACGATGGCACGTTCTGCAGGTTGTCGAAGTAGGTCCGCCAGTTGTCGGGCACGCTGCCCGGGTTGTCGAGGTAGGCCTCGTAGAGTTCCTCGACGTAGGGGGCATTGCCCCCGAACAGGTACGAGTTCGACCTGTGTTGCTGCATCATCTTTCGCTCACCTTTCACCCGCGGTCTGCGCAGGCTTCGATGGGTTCAACAACCTTCCGCGGCCCGGCTTGACCGGTTGGCGGACTAGCGAGCCGCCTTGCGGGCCCAACGGCCGGCAAGGGGACACACGGAAAGGACCTATGGCTTCATTCACGGTCACTGTAGCACCGGCCGGTTCCCCTTCCATGACAAGACATATGCCGAAAAGGCGGCGCATTTGGCAGCACCAGCCGCCGCGACAACGAGCACAGTGGCGACCCAATGGCCTCACGCACGATCTGGCTGCACCGCGACGCACCGCAAAAGCCCGAATTCGGCGCGCCGTGCAACGGTTGTGGCGTGTGCTGCGCGTCGGAGCCCTGCCCGCTCGGCGTGTTGCTGAGTTGGCGCCGCCGCGGACGTTGCCGCCTGCTGCGCCACGAGCCGGCGCACTCGCGATATCGGTGTGGGCTGATGCCCGCGGCGCGTGTAGCCTGGCCGCGCCCGATGCTGGGAGCCTTGGTGGCGCGCTGGATCGGTGCTGGCCTCGGTTGCGACAGCAGTGCCGAGGCCATTGCGCCCCGGCGTTGAGGCGGTCGAGCGCCGGCACTGAGGGCTAATCCGGTCGGCGCGGCCGGTGGCGCGCGTCTACGATGGCGGCTCTTTCCGCACAAGGAGCACTCCCCATGAGACTGAAGGCCTTGCTGGC
>DATKJN010000202.1:0-2962 GCA_035543655.1 Burkholderiaceae bacterium
GGCGCCGATGCGTCGCTGCGCGCCATCGTGATCGGCGGCCACGGCAAGGCGTTCTGTGCCGGCGGCGACCTCAACTGGATGCGCGCGATGGCCGACTACTCGTGGGAGCAGAACCGTGCCGACGCACAGGCGCTGGCCGACATGCTGTACACGCTGTACACCTGCCCGCTGCCGTTGGTGGGCCGTGTGCACGGCGACTGTTATGCCGGCGGCGTGGGCCTGGCGTCGGTGTGCGACGTGCTGGTGGCCGCCGAAGGCATGCACTTCTGCCTCAGCGAGGCCCGCCTCGGCCTGCTGCCGGCGACGATCGGGCCCTATGTCGTGCGCGCACTCGGCGAGCAGGCGTCGCGGCGCTACTTCATCAGCGCCGAACGCTTCAGCGCCGCCGAGGCGCATCGGCTTGGCTTCGTGCACGAGCTCGCGACGGCCGAGACGATCGATGCCAAGGTGGATGCCATCGTGCAGACCTTGGTCGCCAATGGCCCGGCCGCGGTGAAGGCGAGCAAGAAGCTGGTGCAGGACCTCGCCGGCCAGCCGTTGACGGCGGCGTTGCGCGCCGACACCGCGCGCCGCATCGCCGACATCCGCGCCAGCGAAGAAGGGCGCGAAGGCGTGCAGTCGTTTCTCAACAAGCGCACGCCGCGCTGGCAGGCGAGCGAGTGAACCTCGACCGGTGAACGCCGTGAACCTGGACACCACGCAGCTCGTCGCGCTGGCCGCCGCGCTCGGATGGGCCAGCGGGCTGCGCCTGTATGCGGTGGTGTTCTTCACCGGGCTGGCCGGCTTTCTCGGTTGGGTGGCGTTGCCGTCGGGCATCCAGGTGTTGCAGCACCCGGTGGTGCTCGGCGCATCGGGCTTGATGCTGGTGGTCGAGTTCTTCGCCGACAAGATCCCGGGTGTCGACTCGGTGTGGGACGCGGTGCACACCTTCATCCGCATCCCGGCCGGCATGGCGCTCGCGGCCGGCGCGTTCGGCGGCGACTCCGCGGTGTGGACCACCGTGGCGGCGCTGATGGGCGGCGCACTGGCTGCCACGTCGCACGCCGCCAAGGCGACGACGCGCGCGGCGGCCAACACCTCGCCCGAGCCGTTCTCCAACATCGGGCTCTCGCTGCTCGGCGATGCCGCGGTGCCGGCGATGTTGTGGCTGGCCTGGGAGCACCCGGTGTGGTTCTTCGTCGGGCTCGCGCTCACCACGGCGGTGATGCTGGCGCTGATCGTCGTGCTGTACCGCTTCCTGCGCGCGCTGCTGCGGCGCTGGCGCGGCGAGCCGGCACCGGCTGCACCGTGAGCGCGATGCGGCTGCGTGGCTGGATCGTCGCCGCACTCGCGCTCGCATGGGCTGCGTCGGCGCTGGCGCAGGGCGCACCGGCCGAAGAGCTGGTGCTGGCGCAAGACCTGCACGAGCAGGTGCTGCGCCTGCCGGTGACCGTGAAGGACAGCTTCGGGCGGCAGGAAACGCGCCCGATCGCACTGACCGTGTTCAAGCCAGCCGGCGACGGGCCGTTTCCGCTCGTCATCATGAGCCACGGCCGCGCCACCACCGAGCGGCGCGCGCAGCAGGCGCGCCAGCGCTTCGAACCGCTGTCACGTTATCTCGTGAGCATGGGGTTCGTCGTGCTGGTGCCCACGCGCGTCGGCTATGGCGACACCTACGGCGACTTCGATCCCGAGGACCACGGCGGCTGCAACGTGATGCGCGTGGAACCGGTGGCGACCGCGGCATCCGACCAGGTGATCGCCGCCTTGTCGTTCGCGCGCACGCTGCCGTATGTCGACGCGTCGCGTTGGGTCGCGATGGGGCAATCGGTCGGCGGGCTCACCACCGTGGCCGTGGCCTGGCGCAACCCGCCAGGCCTGGTGGGGGCGATCAACTTCGCCGGCGGCTCGGGTGGCGACCCCGAGCGGCGGCCGGGCCAGCCGTGCATGCCGGCGCAGATCGAGCGCCTGTGGCGCGCCAACGCCAGCGCGGTGCAGGTGCCGATGTTGTGGCTGTACTGGGACAACGACAAGTACTGGGGCGCCGACGTGCCGAAGCGCTGGCACCAGGCGTTCACCGAAGGCGGCGGCAAGGCCGAGTTGCACACGCTGCCGGCAGCGGGCAACGATGGCCACAACGGCGTCAACATCGACATGAACCATTGGGTGCCGATCGTCGAGACCTACCTCGCGCGCATCGGCTTCAGCCACAGCGGTGTGATCGCACGCCCACCGGCCACCAACCACACGCGCCTCGACGACGTGGCCAAGGTGCCGACCTCGCAGAGCAACCGCGACGGCGCGTACAAGCGCTTTCTCGACGCCAAGCTGCCGCGCGCGTTCGCGATCGGCCCGAAGGGCGCGGCCGGATGGGCGACGGGCGATTGGGCCATGGGCCGCGCGCTCGGCTTCTGCCAGCGCCGCAGCGGCGACCGCTGCAAGCTCTATGCGGTGGACGACGACGTGGTATGGCCTTCCGAACCTTGACGTGCAAAGACACCAGCACATGTTCAACAAGATCCTCATTGCCAACCGCGGCGAGATCGCCTGCCGCGTTGCCGCCACCGCGCGCCGGTTGGGCGTGCGCACCGTGGCCGTGTACTCCGACGCCGATGCGCGAGCCGCGCACGTGGCGGCTTGCGACGAAGCGGTGCACATCGGCGGCGCATCGCCGCGCGACAGTTACCTGCGCATCGATCGCATCCTGCAAGCCGCCAAGCAGACTGGCGCGCAGGCGATCCACCCAGGCTACGGTTTCCTGTCGGAGAACGAAGACTTCGCGCGGGCGTGCGCCGATGCCGGCGTGGTGTTCATCGGCCCGCCGGCTTCGGCGATCGCCGCGATGGGCAGCAAGTCGGCCGCCAAGTCGCTGATGGAGAAAGCGCGCGTGCCGCTGGTGCCCGGCTACCACGGCCAGGACAACGACCCGGCGCTGCTGGCACGCGAGGCCGACCGCATCGGCTACCCGGTGCTGATCAAGGCC
>DATKJN010000203.1:0-7393 GCA_035543655.1 Burkholderiaceae bacterium
CGCGGCACCGAAGGACCGGGCGCCAACGTCGGGTCGTATGAGACTGGCTACGACCAGCTGCCGAACAGCACCGGGTCGAGCACGCGTGGGGCGCTGACCTCAGGCGGCGGCAACCTGGGCAACCCCACCACCAGCGGCGGCGGATTCGCACGCAGCCAGCGCGGCACTGGGGTCGAAGGCTTCGCCTCCAGTGTGCGGGGCACGCAGGGCATTGGCGGCGACACGGTGGCGATGACGCAGTTCCCGGCCACCGAGCAGGCCGGCGATCCGCGCAGCGCGCGGGCCGGCTACGGCAGCTCGAGCGGCGCCACGTTGGGCCAGATCGACCCGGAACTGATGGGCCTGCTGCGGCGACTGGCGTATACCGCACCCCACGACGTCGTGACGGCGCCGACCACCGGAGGCGGCCTCGGTCACATCGGATCGATCTCCAGCCACGGCGGCCTCGCGGCACAGAACCTGATCGTCGCGCACCGCGAGGAACTGCGCCAGGCCGCGACCGGCTCGCTGGATCACATGGTGATCGACGTGGTCGGCAGCCTGTTCGACCAGATCCTGTCCGATCCGAAGGTTCCGCCGCAGATGGCCCGCCAGATCGGGCGGCTGCAGCTGCCGGTGCTGCGTGCGGCGCTGGGTGACCCGACCTTCTTCTCGTCGCGGCGCCACCCGGTGCGCCGCTTCGTCAATCGCATCGCATCGCTGGCCATTGCATTCGACACCCTCGACAGTGACGACGGCAAGGCATTCCTGAAACTGGTCAAGGACCTGGTGCAGGAGATCGTCGAAGGCGACTTCGACCAGATCGAGCTGTACGAGCAGAAGCTCGACGCGCTCGAGGTGTTCGTCGTCGACCAGAACCGTCGCGAGGTGCAGCGCCAGGGCAATGCGGACGAGGTGCTGGCGCGCAAGGAAAACCAGCTGCGGCTGCAGCAGCGGTATGCCGCGCAACTGCGCCATGGCTTGCACGGCATTCCGGCGCCGGACTTCCTGCGCGACTTCGTGTCGTCGGTGTGGAGCCAGGCCGTGATGCAGGCCGCGCTCAGCGACGGCCACGACAGTCCGAACGTGGCGCGCCTGCGGTTGGCCGGTCGCGACCTGTTGATGAGCGTGCAGCCCAAGGGGTCGCCCGCCCAGCGCAAGGCCTTCCTGATCGCGCTGCCGACGTTGATGAAGACGCTCAACGCCGGCATGGACATGATCAAGTGGCCGGACGTCGCGCGAAAGGACTTCTTCGGCAAGCTGCTGCCGGCGCACTCGGAGTCGCTGAAGGGCGAATCGATGCGCACGCTCGACTTCAACCTCCTGCTCAAGGAGGTCGACGCCGTGCTTGGCCAGGCGATCCCGAAGGCAAACGAATTGCCGCCGATGCCGCCGTCAGAGCTGCCGGTGCTGCTCGATGCCGTGCACGCCACCACCTTCACCGAGGCGGAAGCCAAGGCCATCGGCCTGGTCGACGAGAGGTCGATCGACTGGAGCGGCAAGGTCGACGTCGAGATCGAGGCCGAGCCCGAGGTCACGCAGGTCGACATCCAGATCGACGGCCTGCCTGAGCCTGAACCCGTGGAGCCGTCGCGTGGCAGTTCGCTGGCCGACCACGTGCAGATCGGCTTCGCCTACCAGATGCACATCGACGGCGACTGGCACAAGGTGCGGTTGTCGCACGTGAGCGCGGGCCGCACGTTCTTCGTGTTCACGCGCGGGACCAAGCACCAGCGCACGATCTCGATGACCTACCGCATGCTCAGCAAGATGTGCGAGAACGACCGCCTGCGCGCGTTCGAAAGCGCTTACCTGCTCGAGCGCGCCACGGCGCGTGCACGCGCTCAGCTCGCACAGCTGGGTGTTGGCGGCAAATCGTCGGTGCCGTCAGCGGCCGCCGGCAACGTCGCCGCGCCCCAACTCGTGCGCCATTGACAACGCCGCCTGCAGGCTCGCCGGGTCGGCAATGCCGCGACCGGCGATGTCGAACGCCGTGCCATGGTCGGGACTGGTGCGCACGATCGGCAGGCCCAGCGTCACGTTGACGCCGCGCTCGACGCCCAGGTATTTCACCGGGATCAGCCCGTGGTCGTGCGTCATCGCCACCACGAGGTCGAACTCGCCAACGTGACCCGGCGCATGGCGCGCGCGCATGAACACCGTGTCGGGCGCGAACGGTCCGCGCGCGTCGATGCCCTCGGCGCGCGCGCGCTCGATCGCCGGCCCGATGAGGCTCGCTTCTTCGTCGCCGAACAGGCCGCCTTCGCCGGCGTGCGGATTCAAGCCTGCCACCGCGATGCGCGGCGCCGAGAGGCCGAAGCGCCGGCCGGCTTCATGCGCCAGACGGATCGTGGTCGCGATGCGGTCGACGCTGAGCTGCTCGATGGCCCGTCGCAGCGCCACGTGGATGGTCACCAGCACCACGCGCAACTCGTCGTTGGCCAACATCATGCGCACCTCGGGCGGCGGCCCGCCGCCGCTCACACGCGACTGCAGCATCTCGGTGTGACCCGGAAACGGCGAGCCCGCGGCGGCCAGCGCCTGCTTGTGCACCGGTGCCGTCACGACCGCACTCACGCGCTGCTGCAGCGCAAGCTCGACGGCAGCCTCGATGCAGCCGATCGCTGCCCGCCCCGCCTCGGCGTGCACGCGGCCCATCGGCAGGTCGGCCAAGCCGACCGGCAAGCCCGCGGGCTCCCACACCGGCACGGTATGGCGCGGCACGCCGCGCCCGGCTTCGGGTTCGTCCAGGCGCAACACCGGCAGGTCGAGCCCGCAGGCCCGCACCCCGCGCCGGATCGCGTCGACCGATCCGATCACGACACACGGTGCAGGCAGCAGCGACGCACAGGCGCGCGCAATGATTTCCGGGCCGATGCCGCAGGCATCTCCCATCGTCAGGGCCAAAAGGGGCGAGGTCGCAGTGCTCATGCCGGATTGGCGATGTCGATGAAACGGTGCTCCAGTCCGAAACGCGCTGCCACGTGCGCGCCGACCGCCGGCGCCCCGAATCGTTCGGTGGCGTGGTGGCCGCAGGCGACGAAGGTCACGCCGGTCTCGCGAGCGATGTGCGCCTGCGGCTCGGAAATCTCGCCGGTGACATAGGCGTCGACGCCGGCGGCGATCGCGGCCTCGAAGGTGCCCTGCGCGCCGCCGGTGCACCAGCCGATCCGCTTGAGCGCGCGGCCGTCACCCGGCACCAGCACCGGTGCCCGTTCGCACACGCGCAGCAGCGCCGCCTGCAGCGCAGCGGTGCTGTCGAGCGCACCCGCATCGGCCGCGAAGCCGAGCTCCTGCTCGCCAAAACGCGCGTCCGCCAGCAAGCCCAGACGTGCACCGAATTGCGCGTTGTTGCCAAGCTCCGGGTGGGCGTCGAGCGGCAGGTGGTAGGCGAACAGGTTGACGCCGCGGGCCAGCAACGGCGCCAGCCGTGCCCGCATCCAACCGGTCACGCGCCCATCCTGGCCGCGCCAGAACAGCCCGTGGTGCACCAGGATCGCGTCCGCGCCTTCGTGGATCGCAGCTTCGATCAAGGCCAGACTGGCGGTCACACCCGTGATCAGGCGATGGACTTGCGGGCGTCCCTCAACCTGCAAACCGTTCGGCCCATAATCGCGGAAACGCTCGACGGCCAGCAGTTGTGCCAGGTGCGATTGCAGTTCGTCGCGTGCCACCATCGCCTGCCATCCACTTTCCGTGCGAAAACTCTGGCTCGTATTCTCGCAGGCGGTCACGGTCGCGCTGGCGGTGCTGTTCGTCGTCAATACGCTGAAGCCGCAGTGGCTGGCGAGCACGCCGGCAGCCGTGCAACCCGAGGTGGTGGCCATCCGCACCGCGCCGCCACCCGGTACCTCGGTGGTGCCCTTGAGCGCCGGCAGCTTGAGCGTCGCGGTACGGCGCGCGGCCCCGGCGGTGGTGAGCGTCAGCGCGGTCAAAGCCGCTGGCCGCAACAACCCGCACGACCGCGATCCCTGGTACCGGTATTTCTTCGGTGACCGCGCACAAGGCGAAATGCAGCGCGGCGTCGGCTCCGGCGTGATCGTGTCGACACAGGGTTACCTGCTGACCAACAACCACGTCGTCGAAGGCGCAAACGAGATCGAGGTGGGACTCAACGACGGTCGCGAAGCCAAGGCGCGGCTGGTCGGCACCGACCCCGACACCGACGTGGCGGTGCTGAAGATCGACCTCGACAAGCTGCCGTCGGTCACGCTCGGCAACGTGGAGGCGCTGCAGGTGGGCGACCAGGTGCTGGCGATCGGCAATCCGTTCAACGTGGGTCAGACCGTCACATCGGGCATCGTCAGCGCGCTCGGGCGCAATCAGCTCGGGCTGTCGACGTTCGAGAACTTCATCCAGACCGACGCGCCGATCAATCCCGGCAACTCCGGCGGCGCGCTGGTCGACGTGAACGGGCAGCTGGTCGGCATCAACACCGCCATCTTTTCGCGCTCGGGCGGCAGCATGGGCATCGGCTTTGCGATCCCCGTCGACCTCGCGCGCCAGGTGATGGAAGGCCTCATCAAGGACGGCAAGGTCACGCGCGGCTGGATCGGCGTGGAGCCGCGTGATCTGCCGGCCGAGTACGTCGAGAGCTTCAAGCTGCCGATCAAAGACGGCGTGTTGATCACCGGCGTGCTGCAGGACGGCCCCGCCAGCAAGAGCGGCCTGAAGCCCGGTGACGTGGTCACGACCGTGGGCGAGCGGCCAGTGGCCAACACCACGCAGCTGCTCAACGCGGTGGCCGCGCTGAAGCCCGGCAGCGAGGCCGCCATCGGCGTGCAGCGCGGTGCGCAAGCGCTGCAGCTCAAGCTCACCGTCGGCCAGCGGCCGGCGGCGCTGCGGCGCGCCCCGCAATAGCGGGCTCAGGCATCCTTGGCCGCCGCCGCTTCTTCCGGCGACGCCTTGGTCGCACGGATGAAGAGTTTGGCCGACCAGATGCCGATCTCGTACAGCAGGCACAACGGTATCGCCAGCGACAGCTGCGACACCACGTCGGGCGGTGTCACGATGGCCGAGACGATGAACGCCACGACCACGAAGTAACCGCGGAACTTCTTCAGCTGATCGATCGTGACCACGCCGATGCGCGCCAGCACCACCACCGCCACCGGCACTTCGAAGGCGATGCCGAACACCAGGAACAGCGTGAGCACGGTGCCGAAATACTGCTCGATGTCCGGTGCCGTGTTGATCGAGCTCGGCGCCACCGCGACGATGAACTTGGTCAGCGACGGGATCACGATGAAGTAGCAAAACGCCACGCCGATGAAGAACAGCAACGTGCTGCTGACCACCAGAGGCAGCACCATCTTCTTCTCGTGCGAGTACAGGCCCGGCGCGACGAACGCCCACAATTGATACAGCACCACCGGCAACGCGACCAGGAACGCGCCCATCAGCGTGATCTTCAGCGGCACCAGGAACGGCGAGAACACGTTGGTGGCGATCAGCTTGGTGCCGGGCGGCAAGTTGACCGTCATCGGCGCGGCGAGCAGGTCGTACAGCGTGCCGGGTCCGGGCCACACGCACAGCACAACGAACACCGCGACCACCGCCAGCAACGCGCGGATCAGCCGGTCGCGCAGCTCCACCAGGTGCGAGACGAATGGCGCTTCGGTGCCGGCGAGTTCGTCCTTCGGATCGGCCGACATCACGTCACCTCGGCCGTGGCGGCCGGAAGCGCGCCACTCGCGCCGCGCCGGATTGCGCCTGGCGGCGGATGCCTTGACGTTGCTTGAACCACACCGGCGTGGCGCCGCGCTTGAGGCGCCACTTCTTGTTGGGCCGCTTGTAGGTGGGCGGTGGCGGGGCCAGCGGCTCCACCGGCGTCATCGGGATCGTGCCGGGCTCCACCAGACCCGCAGTGGCGTCCTTCCAGCTCGACTCGAAAGCCTGGCTGGCGTCGCCGACCTCCTGCTGCACGCTGCTTTGGATGTCGGTGGCCGCGGTCTCGAACTGCTTCTTCATCTTCTGCAGTTCTTCGAGCTCGATCGAACGGTTGACTTCGGCCTTCACGTCGGCCACGTAGCGCTGCGCCTTGCCAATCAGCGCGCCGACGGTGCGCGCGACCCGCGGCAGCTTTTCAGGCCCGATGACGATCAGCGCCACCGCGCCGATCAGCGCGATCTTGTCGAAACCGAAGTCGAGCATGGTTCATGCGGACACGCGTGCGGTCCGCTTGGTGTCAGGACTTGGTCTTGGCCTCGACGTCGACGGTGTTGGCGTCGGCCGCCTTGGTGTTGGTCACCTGTTGCGACGGCGCCTGGGGCGCGTCAGCAGCGCCCGCGGTGCCGTCCTTCACGCCATCCTTGAAGCCCTTGACGGCGGCGCCGAGGTCCGAGCCCATGTTCTTCAGCTTCTTGGTGCCGAAAATCAAGATCACGACCAGCAGCACGATCAACCAGTGCCAGATGCTGAAGGAACCCATGATGGATCTCCTGGAAACGAATCGGTGATTTTAGGGCCCGGGCCCTTCAGCCCTTGAGCCAGGGTCGGGGGCCGCCCATGACATGCAGGTGCAAGTGCGGCACCTCCTGCATTCCGTCACGGCCGGTGTTGACCACGTGTCGGAAACCGTTGGTCACCCCGAGTTCCCGCATCAGCCGCGGTGACACCGCCATCATGCGCCCGAGCAGCCCCGCGTGGTCGTCGGTGATGTCGACCATGCTGGCGATGTGCTCCTTGGGAATCAGCAAAAGGTGCACCGGCGCCCACGGATGGATGTCGTGAAAGGCGATGACCTGGTCGTCCTCGAAGACCTTCTTCGCCGGGATCTGTCCGGCGACGATCTTGCAGAAGATGCAGTTTGGATCGGTGTGCACGTCACGCTCCTAGTTCGGCATCGGCATCGGTTTGCGGTCGTTCAGCGCCAGCCAGCCGCGCACCACCCGATACAGGAACCAGATCGAGACCGCGGCCCAGGCGATCCAGCCGGGCAGGAGCAGCAGCAGCCACAACGGAAACGTGACCACGTACAGCACCGCGGCCCAGATCACGCTGCGGATGCGCCAGCGAAAGTGCGACTCCTGCCAAGACCCGGCGGCGTCGCCGCGCTTGACCAGGTCGAGGATGAAGGCCGCCACCAGCAGAAACACGCTCACCTGCGCGCCGGGCAGCACTGCCGCCACCGCGACGATCGCGTGCAGCGCGTAGCTGATGTGGCCCACGGTGCGCAACGAACCCTCGCGCTCGGGGCTCAGGTTCACGGTGGCCACGCTGTTCGGTTCCATCAAATGCCCTCCTTGCCGCGCAACTCGGTCTTGCGCAACGCGAACTCTTCCAGCCCTGAGAGCCCCTCGCGGCGCGCGAGTTCATCCAGCACGTCTTGTGGTTTCAGGCCGTAGGCCGCCAGCGCCACCATCGCGTGAAACCACAGGTCGGCCATTTCGGCCACGATGCGCGCACGGTCGCC
>DATKJN010000204.1:0-2156 GCA_035543655.1 Burkholderiaceae bacterium
TGGCGGCGCTGATCATGGTCGGCGTGTTCGGCTTCGGCAGCGGGGGACGCGGACGCGGCGGCGGTCCGCCGATCATCTGGGGCGGAGGCGGCGGAGGCTGGGGCGGCGGCGGGGGTGGCGGCGGCTTCTCGTCGGGTGGCGGCGGCGATTTCGGCGGCGGCGGTGCGTCGGGCGACTGGTGAGGACACGATGAACCGCTGGCTGCGCATCCTCAGGCACCGCGTGCTCGACGACACCGACACGCGGCGCGCGATCGGCCCCGAGGTGGTCGAACGCCTGCGCGAGCGCGTGGCCGCCAGCGAGCGCCACCACAGCGGCGAGATCCGCATCTGCGTCGAAGCCGGGCTGCCGCTGTCGTACCTGTGGCGTGGCTTGGCGGCGCGCGACCGCGCGATCACGATGTTCGGCAAGCTGCGGGTGTGGGACACCGAGCACGACAACGGCGTGCTGATCTACCTGCTGCTGGCCGAGCACGCGATCGAGATCGTCGCCGACCGCGGATTGAACCGGCATGTGGGCGCCGATGAATGGGCGCGCATCGTCGCCGGCATGCGCGACGCGTTTCGTGCGCGACGGTATGAGCAAGGCTTGAGCGCCGCGATCGACGCGGTCGACGCCGTGTTGGCGCGCCACTTCCCGCTCGTGCCGACACAAACGAACCCCAACGAGCTGCCCGACGAGCCGCTGCTGGGTTGAACTCCTGCGAAGCGCCACGCGAGCGCGGCGACAAAAGCAAACGGCGGAGGCCGCGGATGCGCGTCTGCCAAAGCACGAAGCCCGCCGAATGGCGGGCTTCGCTGTTGGGTCTCGGCACCCGCGCTACTTCTTGCGCAGCTTGCTGATTGCAGCGATCTGCGCGGCCATGGTCGCGAACTCGCCCTGCGCCTTGGCAAGATCGAGGTCGCTCTTGGCGTTGCGCATCGCCTCTTCGGCGCGCTTCTTGGCCTCGACCGCCTTGGCTTCGTCGAGGTCGTGGCCGCGGATCGCCGTGTCGGCCAGCACCGTCACGGTGCTGGGTTGCACCTCGAGAATGCCGCCGGCGACAAACACGATCTCTTCTTCGCCGTTGTCGGCGCGCGCAATGCGCACCGCGCCAGGCTTGATGCGCGTGATCAGCGGCGTGTGGCGCGGATAGATGCCGAGCTCACCCATCTCGCCGGGCAGCACAACGAATTTGGCCTCGCCGGAGAAGATCGATTCTTCGGCGGAGACGACATCGACATGAATGGTGGCTGTGGTTGCCATGGCGGCGCTCGCTTACTGAATCTTCTTGGCTTTTTCGATCGCGTCGTCGATGGTGCCGACCATGTAGAACGCCTGCTCGGGCATGTGGTCGCATTCGCCGTTGGCGATCATCTTGAAGCCGCGGATGGTCTCCTTCAGCGGCACGTACTTGCCGGGACTGCCGGTGAACACCTCGGCCACGTGGAACGGCTGGCTCAGGAAGCGCTGGATCTTGCGCGCGCGCGCCACGGCGAGCTTGTCCTCGGGGCTCAATTCGTCCATGCCGAGGATCGCAATGATGTCGCGCAACTCCTTGTAGCGCTGCAGCGTCTGCTGCACGGCGCGCGTGGTGGTGTAGTGCTCCTCGCCGACCACGTTGGGATCGACCTGGCGCGACGTGCTGTTCTTCGTCGACAACATCTACCGCTTCACATTGGCCGGCACCGAGGTGTCGGCGCTGCTCGGCCGCATGCCGTCGGCCGTGGGCTACCAGCCGACGCTGGCCGAAGAGATGGGGCGCCTGCAGGAGCGCATCACCTCGACCAAGGTCGGCTCGATCACCTCGATCCAGGCCGTGTACGTGCCGGCCGACGACTTGACCGACCCGTCGCCCGCCACCACCTTCGCCCACCTGGACTCCACCGTGGTGCTGTCGCGCGACATCGCCTCGCTCGGCATCTACCCCGCCGTGGACCCGCTGGACTCGACCTCGCGCCAGCTCGACCCGCTGGTGGTCGGCGAAGAGCACTACAACGTGGCCCGCGCCGTGCAGGGCACCCTGCAGCGTTACAAGGAACTGCGCGACATCATCGCGATTCTGGGCATGGACGAACTGGCGCCGGAAGACAAGCTTGCCGTGGCCCGCGCCCGCAAGATCCAGCGTTTCCTGTCGCAGCCGTTCCACGTGGCGGAAGTGTTCACGGGCTCGCCCG
>DATKJN010000205.1:0-11040 GCA_035543655.1 Burkholderiaceae bacterium
GGCGTAGTCGCGGCTGCGCGCATCCTCGTTGCGGATCAGCAGCGCGATCGGCGTGCCGGTGGTCAGGCCCTCGTAAACGCCCGACAGGATCTCGACCGCATCGGCCTCGTTGCGCTGCGTCACGTGGCGGCTGGTGCCGGGGCGGCGGCGGTCGAGGTCGGGCTGGATATCGGCCACGCTCAACGGCATGCCGGGCGGGCAGCCGTCGATCACGCAACCGATCGCCGGGCCGTGGCTCTCGCCGAAGTTGGTCACGCAGAACAGATGGCCGAAGGTGCTGCCGGACATGGAAGGCCCAGAAAATCAAAATCGGGTTGCAGCTCAGGGGCCGCAACCCGATTGTCGCAGGCGGGCCTGGTGGCCCGGCTACAGCGTCTTGGGGGCCTCGGCGTCTTCGGACTCGACCGGCCAGTCGCGGATGTAGGCCTTGAGCATGCGGTTCTCGAAGTCCTGACTGTCGACCACCGCCTTGGCCACGTCGTAGAACGAGATCACGCCCATCAGCGTGCGCTGCTCCATCACCGGCATGTAACGCGCATGGCGCTGCAGCATCATGCGGCGCACTTCGTCGATCTCGGTTTCGGGCGTGCAGGTCAGTGGCGCGTCGTCCATCACCTTGCGCACGGCCGTGTTGCCGACGCTGCCGTCGTTGGCCACCACGGCCTGGATCACCTCGCGGAAGGTCAGCATGCCCACCAGTTCGCCATGGCTCATGACGACGAGCGAGCCGATGTCGCGGCTGGCCATTGTCTTGACCGCATCGTCGAGCGCACTCTCGGGCGCCACCGTGTACAGCGTGCCGCCCTTGACGCGCAGGATGTCGCTCACCTTCATCGCCGTGTCTCCTGAGGCTGGATCCCCCGGTGTCGCGGCCAACATAGCACACAATCCCGCGACACAAAAGTCAGCCCCACCCTCGGAGGACGAACCATGCGACCCCCAAACTCACTTCGTTGGCCACGGCCGGCGCGTCAGCGCCTTCGGGCGCGCGGGCGGCACTGACATGGCCGGCCACAGTGACCCCGGATTCGACACGCTCGCCCTGCACGCGGGCGCCGCGCCCGACCCCGCCACTGGGGCGCGCGCAGTCCCGATCCACCTCAGCACGTCGTTCGTGTTCGACTCCAGCGACCACGCGGCCGCGCTGTTCAACATGGAACGCGCCGGCCACGTGTACAGCCGCATCAGCAACCCGACCAACGCGGTGCTCGAGGAGCGCATCGCGGCACTCGAAGGCGGGGTTGGGGCCATCGCGACCGCCAGCGGCCAGGCGGCGTTGCATTTGGGGCTGGCCACCATCGCCGGCGCCGGCTCGCACGTGGTGGCCTCGAGCGCGCTGTACGGCGGCAGCCACAACCTGCTGCACTACACGCTGAAGCGCTTCGGCATCGACACCACGTTCGTCAAGCCGCGCGACATCGACGGCTGGCGCGCCGCGATCCGGCCCAACACCAAGGTGCTGTTCGGCGAGACGCTCGGCAACCCGGGCCTCGACGTGCTCGACATCCCCACCGTGAGCGCGATCGCCCACGAGGCCGGGCTGCCGCTGATGGTGGACTCGACCTTCACGACGCCGTGGCTGATGAAGCCGTTCGACCTCGGCGCGGACCTGCTGTACCACTCGGCGACCAAGTTCCTGTCGGGCCACGGCACGGTGATCGGCGGGCTGCTGGTCGACGGCGGGATGTTCGACTGGACCGCGTCGGGCCGGTACCCCGAGCTGAGCCAGCCGTACAGCGGCTTTCACAGCATGGTGTTCGCCGAAGAGAGCACGACCAGTGCCTTCTCGTTGCGCGCGCGGCGCGAAGGCCTGCGCGACTTCGGCGCCTGCATGAGCCCGCACACCGCGTGGCTGATCCTGCAAGGCATCGAGACGCTGCCGCTGCGCATGGAACGCCATGTGGCCAACACGCGCAAGGTGGTGGAGTTTCTGGCCAAGCACACGATGGTCACCTCGATCGGCTACCCGGAGCTCGAGTCGCATCCCGATCACGCGTTGGCGCGCCAGCTGCTGCCGCGCGGCTGCGGCGCCGTGTTCAGCTTCGACCTCAAGGGCACGCGCAGCCAGGGCAAGGCCTTCATCGAGGCGCTGAAGATCTTTTCGCACCTGGCCAACGTGGGCGACTGCCGATCGCTGGTGATCCATCCGGCATCGACCACGCACTTCCGCATGGACGACGCCGCGCTGGCACAAGCCGGCATCGGCCCTGGCACGATCCGCTTGTCGATCGGCCTGGAGCAGGCCGACGACCTGCTCGACGACCTCGGGCGCGCGTTGAAGGCGGCGGAGAAGGCGCAATGAACCTGGAATTGGACGGCCACGCCGCCTACGCCTATACCGGCGGCAAGCCCTTCGACCCCAAGCTGCCCGGGGTGGCCTTCGTGCATGGCGCGCTGCACGACCACAGCGTGTGGGCCCTGCAAAGCCGCTACCTCGCGCACCACGGCCGCTCGGTGCTGGCGGTCGACCTGCCGGCCCACGGCCGCAGCGGCGGAGCGGCGATGCGCGTGGAACAGGCCGGCCGCTGGCTCGCGCAGCTGGTCGAGGCCAGCGGCGTGCAGCGCACCGCGCTGGTGGGCCACAGCATGGGCTCGCTGATCGCGCTCGAAGCCGCTGCCTTGCTCGGTGAGCGAGCCAGCGCCGTGGTCATGGTCGGCACGGCCTACCCGATGAAGGTGTCGCCCAAGCTGTTCGAGCTGTGCCAGCGCGACGTGCTGGCCGCCATCGACCTGGTGAACATGCTGTCCAATTCCACCCATGCCGCCAAGCCGTCGCATCCCGGCCCGGGCTTTTCGATCCACGGCAGCAACCGAGCGCTGATGCGCCGCATGCACCGCGGCTACCCGCAAGGCCACCTGTTCCAGGAGGACTTCACCGCCTGCGACGCCTACGCCGGCTTGGAGGCGGTGGCGCCGAAGGTGCGTTGCCCGGTCACGCTGGTGCTGGGCGCACGCGACCAGATGACCGCGCCGAAGGCGGCGGCGCCGATCGTCGAGGCCTTCAAGCCGCGCGTGGTGACGCTGCCGGTCGGGCACAACCTGATGGCCGAGGACCCCGACGGCGTGTTGAATGCGATCCACACTGCCCTGAAGCAGGAGGCGCCATGACCACCACCACCGCGGTCGACCCAAAGGCCTTCACCTCGTTCGCCGAGTTCTATCCGTTCTACCTGAGCGAACACAGCAACCGCACCTGCCGTCGGCTGCACTTCGTGGGCTCGACGCTGGCGCTGCTCTGCCTGGCCCTGCTCATCGCCACCGGCCAGCCGTTGTACCTGCTGTACGGCTTGTTGTGCGGTTACGGCTTCGCCTGGGTCGGGCACTTCGGCTTCGAGAAGAACAAGCCCGCCAGCTTCAAGCGCCCGCTGTACAGCTTCATGGGCGACTGGGTGATGTACAAGGACATCTGGACCGGGAAGATCAGGTTCTGATCGACCGTTGCCCCGGCAGGCTCAAGGCTTCTTCTTGCCGCGCTCCAAGATGGCCGTCGTGATCGGCGGCGCGCCCGCCTTCGGCGGCTTGACTGCCGCATCCTTCTTCGGCTTTTTGGCTTCTTTGTTTTTTCGCTGTTGACCTTTGGCCATCGGGGTCGCTCCTGCAGTGGGGATGCGCCGATTTTGCGCTGGCCGCGCAGTCGCGCACATCAGGGCTCACCATTGCGTCGGCGTCGGCGTCTTGCGCCGGGTCCAGCGTTCCACCACGCTGGCCAGCGTGGCGGTGCTGACCGGCTTGGTCATGTAGTCGTCCATGCCAGCCTGCAGGCAACGCTCGCGGTCGCCAGCGAGCGCGTCCGCGGTGAGCGCCACGATCGGCGTGTGTGCGGCGCGCCGCTGCGCCTCGTGCTCGCGGATGCGGCGCGTGGCCTCGAAGCCGTCCATCACCGGCATGTGGCAGTCCATCAGGATCAAGTCGTAGCGCCCGCGTGCCGCCGCATCGCAAGCCGCCGCGCCGTCGGGAGCCACCTCGACCTGGCAGCCCAGCCTGCCGAGCATCGCCTCCACCACCATCTGGTTGATGGCGTCGTCCTCGGCAAGCAACACACGCGCCGCCAGCCCGGCGCCATCGGCCTGGTCGGGGTCGGGCTCCGCAATCGGCGTGTCGTCGATCGGCTGCAGGCTGAGTTCGAACCAGAAGGTCGAGCCCTGCCCGACCCGGCTGTCGACGCCGAGCTCACCGCCCATCAGGTCGACCAGCTCCTTGGCGATCGCCAGTCCGAGGCCGCTGCCACCGTGGCGGCGCGTGGTCGATGCATCAGCCTGCGTGAAGGCGTCGAACACCGACTCCAGATGCTCCTGCGCGATGCCGATGCCGGTGTCGCGCACCTCGAAGCGCAACCGCAACGCGCCGGCGGCGTCGAGCCCGAGCGGCGAGACTTCGACGTCGACGCGCCCGCGGTCGGTGAACTTGACCGCGTTGTTCAGCAGGTTCACCAGCAGCTGGCGCAGCCGCACCGGGTCGCCGACCACACGCTCCGGCAATCCTGGCGGCAGCAGGCAGTCGAGCATGATCGGCTTGTCGCGCGCGATCGCGGCCATCAGGTCGACCGCCTCGCCGACCAGCGCACGCAGGTCGAACGGCGTGTGACGCAACGTGAGCTTGCCGGCCTCGATGCGCGACAGGTCGAGCACGTCGTCGACCAGCGCGAGCAGCGCGGTGGCCGAGCTGTGCGCCGTCTTGGCGTAGTGGCGTTGGCTCGGCGACAACGCGCTGTCGAGCAACAGCTCGGTGGTGCCGAGGATGCCGTTCATCGGCGTGCGGATCTCGTGGCTGATGGTGGCCAGGAACTGCGACTTCGCGACACTCGCGGCCTCGGCCTGGCGCCGCGCGTCGTCGAGCTCGCGCGCCTGCACCTGCAACGCCTGCGTGCGCTGCTCGAGCGCGGCCACCAGTTCGCGCGCCGTGCGGATGGCCTCGCGCATGCGCGTGCGCAACCGTTCGATCACCGAGCCGGTGGCTGCGAGGTAGCTGCCGAGCAAGTACATGGTCAGTACCAGCACCACGCGCTCGGGCCATTGCGCACGCTCGGGCTGCACCATCGACAGCCAGGCCGCATAGGCCAGGTAGGCCGCGCACACCACGTGGTTGAAGTAGAACGCGCGCCGGAAGCCGAAGCCCACCTGATCGGCCACGCGGACCAGCAGGAAGTAGGCGAAGAACAAGGTGCCGGTCTCGATGTGGTGCAACGTGAGGAGCCACACCAGCACGTCGACATGCAGGAACGCCAGGCTCACGTCGAAGCGCCCGAAACGATCGTGTGCCCAGCGCAGCAGGGGCCAGCTCAGGCCCGCATAGGCCAGGTTGACCACCACCAGCGTGAGCAACGACGGCGCGGTCAGTGAGAGGCCGGCGCGCCAGTCGTGCAGCACCGCGATCAGGCACACGACCGCGAAGCCGATCAGGCGCACCAGCGGCAGCTGCAGCGTGTGCAGGCGGCGGGCACTGGCGGCACGCCGCTCGGCCAGCAACGTGGCATCGAGGGTGAACCCGGCGTCCTGCGGCTGCGTTGCGGTGACCAGTCGCCCCTCCTCAGGCACCGTGCGTGCCGCAGCGATGTTGCGCCAACTCGCTCGCAGCGGCAATCACCCTCAGTGGGGCCAACGCGGTTCCATGCGGATCAATCGATGATCTTTCGCACGACCACCTGCCCCAGCAGCACCAGGCCGAGCGAGGCGGCGAGCAGCGCGCCGGTGAAGTTGGAGGCGTGCATCAAGGCACCGAACAGGGGCGGCCCGAGGCCTTGGCCGATGAAGAAGCCGCAGGCGAACAGCGCCACCGCCGAGCCGCGGGCATTCGGCGCCAGCTCGGTGGCCTCGATCTGCAGGCTGTTGTGCAGCATGTAGTAGCCGAGCCCGCACACCACCATGGCCAGCGCGTGGCACCACCACACCGGCAGCACCAGCAGCAACGCATAGACCGCCGCGGCGATGATCGAGCCGAGCGAGCACATGCGCCGCACGCCGAGCGCGGCGATGATGCGGCGCACCGCCAGGCCGTACAGGATGCCGCCGATGCCGAATGCACCGAGCACCAGGCCGGCCTGCGACGGTGCGGCGTCGGTGCCGCTGCCGGCGTGCTCGGTGAGCAACTGCCCCATGTACGGAAACAGGCAGAACACCAGTGCGCCTTCGACCACCACCGCACCGTACAGCCACACCGCCTTCGGGTTGCGAAACACCTCGCCATACAGCGCCGCGAACGACGTCGCCTGCGGTGGCGCCGATGCCTGCGCACCAGAATCGCGCGCCAAGGCCACCGCGGTCATCGCCGACGCGGCCACGCCCACACCCGCGGCCAGGCCCAGCGCGCCGCGCCAGCCGAAGGCATCGGCCGCCAGCCCGGCCAGTGCAGAACCCAGCATCTGCCCCGAGATGATCGCCACCAGCATGCGCCCCACGGCGACTTGGCGCTCCTCGAGGCTGTAAGCGTCGCCGAGCCCGGCCAGCACCAGCGGAATGATGCCGCCGGCAAAGGTGCCGGCCGCCAGGCGGGTGACCAGCAGCCACTGAAAGCTCGACGCCACCACGCCCAGCAGCAGCGCGAGCGCCATCACGGTGACGCACACCTGAACGCAGCGCACCTTGCCGAAGCGGTCGCCCAGCGGACCGAGGAAGGGCTGCGCGATGGCATACGGCAGCGCATACGCCGTGGTCAGCAAGGCGGCCGTGGCCGGCGTGACGCTGAATTGCTGCGCGATCGGCAGAATCAGCGGGTCGATGACGCGCAACCCGAAGCCGCTGGCGAAGGCACACACCGAGAACACCAGCGATGGCGACGACATGAAAAGCGGGCAGCGCGCAGAGCGAGAATGCCCGCATCATGCCGTGCGTCGCCTCTGGGGCCGGCCGCGCATGGATGCACGCACCGAAGGAGAGCGCCGATGACGACCGCTGTCACACCCGATGCCACGACCCATGCCGCGCTGGCGCCGCTGGCGTCGCGCCTGGTCGACGTGGAGTCCTTGCCCTGGCAGAAAACGCGTCACCCCGGCATCGAGGTCAAGACCTTGCTGTTCGACCGTTGCAGCGGCCTCGTGACCTCATTGACGCGCATGGCACCGGGCGCCGTGCTGCCCGACCACGAGCACGTGAGGATCGAGCAGACCTTCGTGCTCGAAGGCCATCTGGTCGACCGCACCGGCATCGACGAGGGCGTCGAGTGCAAGGCTGGGCAGTTCATCTGGCGCCCCGCCGGCAGCCGCCACAGCGCGTGGTCACCCAATGGCGGCGTGCTGCTCGGCGTCTTCCAGATCCCGAACCGCTTCTTCCTGCCCGATGGTCGCACCACCGACATGGCCGGCGTGGATTGGGATTCGTTGTGGGGCGCGGTGCTCGACGACAGCACCAGCGCCGCCTGACCCGGCACGCGCCGCCGCAAGCCGCGGGTGCCCCGACCGCCGCCGTGCCCGCCCGTCGCCGCGCGCACCACCACCACGTGTACGTGGTCGAGCTGTCCGATCGTGTGTGGAACGAAGCGAGCTTTCGCCGAGCCAACCCCGACCACCAGCTGGGCAAGCCGTTCGTGTACGTGGGCATGACCGGCCTCGATCCCGACCGGCGCTTCGACAAGCACAAGGCCGGCATCCAGGCCAATCGTTTCGTGCAGAGCTACGGCCTGCGACTGCTGCCGGCCCTGTACGCGGTGTTCAACCCGATGCCGTATCAGGCGGCGCGCGAGATGGAAGTGGAGCTCGCGATCGGACTGCGTGAACAGGGCTATGGCGTGTGGCAGGCCTGAGTCGGACGCAGGGCGGCACCTGCGTGCCGCTCTGCGCCTACGAAGGGGCCGGCGCATGCCAGCGCCGGCGCGGGCCGCAGGCCTGAGCATCACTGGCAGCGCAGCGTGCCGCTCGGATCCCATGGCCGACGCGCGCCGTGAACGTCGGTGAGGGTCGACACGAACGCCACCAGGTCGCCCGCCTCGGCAGGCGACAGGCGCTGGGCGTGCTGCACCGCATCGATCAAGCGTTCGGTCTGTCCGTTGTGAAAGTACGGCGCGGTCACGGCCACGTTGCGCAGCGACGGCGTGCGATAGCGGCCGCTCAGCCCTTCGTGCACCGCAAGCAGGCGGGTGGGAGCGGCGTTGCGCCGGCTGGCATCGTCGTTGGATGCACCGGTCAGATTGAACGCGCTGGCCTTCAGCGCCCGTGCATCTTCCAGGCGGCCGCTGTCGGTGAGTGACAGTGCCGTCGCCGTGCGATCGGGCGGCACCACGCCGGGGTGAAACACGCCATCGGAGAAGTTCGCGCCGCCGTGGCATGAGACACAACCGCCGCGGCCGACGAACAGCTTCAGGCCGCGCATCGCACTCGCAGGGTACGCCGCGGCCGCCGCCGAATCGCCGCGCACCACGGCGTCGCGCAGATCATCGAACGGCGTGCGCGCGGTGACCAGCGTCTCGACGAAGGCCGCGAGCGCCTTGCCGACGTTGACCACCGTGCGTTGCACGTCGCCGCGCAGTGCCGACACACCGAACACGCTGCGGTAGCACGCCGCCAGTTCGGGTTCGCGCACGAACAGCCGGCGCACCAGTTGCGCATTGCCGTCGAACTCGCGTGCATCGAGGATCGGTTTGATGCTCGCCATCCACAGGCTGTCGCTGCCACCGCCCCAGCCGTACCAGCGCTGCAGGCCCAAGTTGGCCAACGCCGGCGTGTTGCGCGGCAGATCGGCAAGTCCGTGCGCACGCGCCTTGATGTCGGTGAATGCGCGATCCGGCTGATGGCAGGTGACGCACGCGATGTAGCCGACCGGGGACATGCGCGGGTCTCGGAACAGCTGGCGACCGAGTTCGATCGCCTTGCGGTCGCCCGACACGCGGTTGCCTGGATCGCGCGGCACGGTCGGCGGCCACGGGCCGAGCTCGGCGACCGCGCGCGCTTCGTCGGAAGACAGCGTCGCGATGCCAACGACAGGCGGTGCGCCCGTGGCCGCGCAGCAACCGAACACCACCGCGGCAAAGACAACGATGCGCCAGCGCCGTCGGACGCTGCCCGTCGGCTCGAAGGACGGCGTGCAGGCGCGGTCCATGGTGGAGCCCGACTGTAGCCCCGCCACGAATGAGGTGCCAGTGCCGGGACCCCCGACGGAAACCCCGCTGCCGCCTCCGCGATGCCCTGCGCCTGCGCTTTGGGCGACATACTTCGGCCCCTTCGGCGGACACGTCGGCTCAACGGAAGGAGAACGGCCATGGACCTCGGACTCAAAGGCAAGCGGGCGCTGATCACGGGCGGCAGCAAAGGCATCGGGCGCGCGGTGGCCGAGGGCTTCGCCGCCGAAGGCGCCGACGTGGCGATCTGTGCACGCAACGCCGACGAAGTGGGCATCGCCGTCTCGGCGCTGAAATCCAAGGGCGTGCAAGCGTTCGGGCGCGCGCTCGACGTGGCCGATGGCGCCGCACTGTCGGGATGGATCGCCGCCAGCGCCAAGGAACTCGGCGGCATCGATGCGCTGGTGTGCAACGTGAGCGGGCTGGCGGTCGGCGACAACGCCGACACCTGGGAGAAGTCGTTCCGCGTCGACATGATGCACACCGTCAACGCCGTGCAGGCGGCGGTGCCGTTCCTGGAGAAGTCGCAGAGCGCATCGATCGTGCTGATCTCCAGCGTATCGGGGTTCGAAGTCGACTTCGCCGCCGGCTCGTACGGCGCGATCAAGGCCGCGCTGATCCACTATGCCAAGGGCCTGAGCCGCCAGCTCGTCGGCAAAGGCATCCGCGTGAACTGCGTGTCGCCGGGCAACACCTACTTCGACGGCGGCATCTGGCAGACCATCGAGAAGAACATGCCCGATCTGTACAACTCGACGCTGAAGGTCAACCCGACCGGCCGCTTCGGCACGGCACAGGAAGTGGCCAACGGCGTGGTGTTCATCTCCAGCCCGGTGGCCAGCCGCATCTCGGGCACGAACCTGGTGATCGACGGTGCGCTCACCGTGGCCGTCTAGGAGGCAACCCCGTGAGCGCGCACGAGCACAACCACCACACGATCCACCGCCAGCACATCCATCACGGCTGGAACAACACGTTCGAGCCGCGGCTGCGCATCGCGCCCGGCGAATCGGTGCATTTCGAGACCGTCGACGCGTCGTCGGGCCAGCTGTCGAAGGCGTCGACCGCCGCCGATCTGGTCCAGCTCGACCTCGCGCGGGTCAACCCGGTCACCGGCCCGGTGTACGTCGAAGGTGCCAAGCCGGGTGATGCGTTGAAAGTCACCGTGCTGTCGTTCCGCCCGTCGGGTTGGGGCTGGACCGGCAACATCCCCGGCTTCGGCTTGCTGGCCGATCAGTTTCCGAACGCGCACCTGCACCACTGGCACTACGACGTCGCATTGAAGCCGGCGATGTACGGGCCCGGTGGCCGCGTCCCGTTGAAACCGATGTGCGGCACCATCGGCGTGGCGCTCGCGGAACCTGGCCTGCACAGCATCATTCCGCCGCGCCACGTGGGCGGCAACATGGACGTGCGCGACATCGCCGAAGGCGCCGAACTCTATCTGCCGATCGAGGTCAACGGCGCGTTGTTCTCGGTCGGCGACACCCACGCGGCGCAGGGCGATGGCGAAGTCTGCGGCACTGCGATCGAGAGCGCGATCGACGTCAGCCTGAAGATCGAACTGATCAAGGACGCGCGCCTGCGCTCGCCGCGCTACGTGACCGCAGGGCCGGTCGCCAGCCATTTCGACAGACGAGGCTACGAGGTCACCACCGGCATCGGCCCCGACCTGATGACCGGCGCACGCGCCGCGGTGTCGGAGATGATCGAGCTGCTCAGCAAGCGCTACAACTACTCGCCGATCGACGCCTACATGCTGTGCAGCGTGTGCGCCGACCTGCGCATCAGCTCGATCGTCGACGTGCCGAACTGGGTGGTGTCGTTCTACTTTCCGCGCATCGTGCTCGATTGAATCGGCGGCGCACGGTCAGGCGGTGCGCTCGGTGCGCAGCCCGAGCTCGTCGATCGTCGCCTTGCGCATCTCGAACTTCTGCGGCTTGCCGGTGGCCGTGAGCGGAAACTCGGCGACGACGCGCACGTAGCGCGGCACCT
>DATKJN010000206.1:0-2232 GCA_035543655.1 Burkholderiaceae bacterium
CTGGCCCGGCGCGATCGAGCGGTACTTGTCCTGCGGCGAGACCATCGCCGAGTGGAAGTCCATCGAGTGCATCATCGGCGCGGCCGTCATGCGCACGCCGGGCACCGGCTCATCGGAGCGGTTGCTCATCGTGAACTTGACTCGGTCGCCGACCCTGGCGCGCACGACCGGGCCCGGCACCGTGTCGCCGAACGTCCAGGCGCTGAATTTGACACCCGGCGCGATCTCGATGATCTTGTGCGTGGTGTCGAGACGGATCTCGCGCACCGTTCCGGGCGCAAGCGGCTGGAGTGTCGCGCCCATGTTCAGCGAGTCACCGGTCGCGAAGGCGCCAGTGTGCCGCTGGTCCGTGAGCACAGCGGCCGGCGTCTTGAAGTCCATCTCCAGGACGTCGTAGAGGTCCCGACTGGAGGCAACCGTAGAGGCCGGAGGCGAAGGCGTCGACGCGGCCGTGCGGCTGCCGATCTCGCTGCCACCGCAAGCCACGAGTGACAGCACGAAGGCGCCGGACAGCGCGGCACATGCTGTGAGTCGGCTGCGCGGTCCGCCGGTTTCGACAGGGACAGTTGGTGCGGAGAGGGAATGGCCCATGAGATCTCCTCTGCTCGATCTCCGGACCTTGCGCGCACCTTGGCTGCGCGTCTGTGCGCTGTCGTACTACACACGAACCCGAACCGCTACTCGCTGGGATGGATGGTCGCGCGATGACGCGCTGAGTGACCGGCGGAGCGGAAGTGGTCGCCCTTCGAGGCCACGACGGGTGCATCACGAAGCGCAGGTAGGGACGCCTGCTGCGGACGTGCTGTGTCAGGCTGCGCGATGCACCCGCTTCACTTCCCGTCTCGAGGGCGCGGACGGCTCTTGGCCAAGAGCCGCCGGTCACCTCATTCGACCAGTGACCGGTTCAGACTGGTTGCAGACAGTCGAAGTCAGCGATCGAACTCACGCTCTCCGCGCGATAGCAGAACGTCAGCGAACGCCAGGCGGCCGTACTCCTGCTTGATGATGGAACCGACGCGGACCAAGGGCTTTGAGCGCGTGGCAGGGGCCTATGACCGCGCAGCCAAGGGCAGATTCAGCAGCAGGTTCTGCGGCTTCATCCGCAGCTGGCCCTGCGGGTTGGCCATCAGGGCCAGGTAGACCGGCACGCCGGCCACATCAGCACGCATCTCGGCGGCGTTGGCGAACTGCAGGCGGAAGAGGCCGACGATGCGCGCCAGTCGCTCGCCGTCGACCAATGTGCCAGCGTAGAGATCGTTGAGCAGCGCAGTGGCCTCGACATCGAGGCCGACGTGCCAACGCCAACGCGCGTCGTCGATCCGCGGCACCGGCATGATCCGCACCTCGGCGCCGAGCAGCTGCCGCACCCAACGTTCGAGCAGAACGGCCAGCGGCTTCAACCCCGAGCGCGCATTGCCGAGCTTGAAGTGCACGCCGTGGCCAACGTCGGTGCTGGTTTCCTGCGCCAGGTCGAGCAGCAGCGAGCTGCGGAAGTGCGGGCTGGTGGCGTCGCGCCAGTAGCGCGATTCAGTGTCGGCGCCAAGCACCGGCAGCTGCGCCGGCAGCGCCTTGACCTGCGCTTGCGCCATCAGCCGGCCGAGCTCGCCGAGGCCCTGGCTCTGGCGAAACTCCTCCAGCGTCTCCAGGTCAGCGGCGAGCACGCGGCCTTCCTCAAAGCTCAGCCGTTGCGTGCGGAAGAAGAGCTCGGCTGCGCGCGCCTGCAGCGGATCGGGCGGCTCGTCGAGCATGCCAGCGACGATAGCCTGCAACGCCAAGTCGATGAACAGCGGCGGCACCGTCACGCCGTGGCTGAACTGCGCGATCACCCAGGCCTGCAGCGATCCCGCGGCCTGCACGCCGTCGCGCAGGCTCAGCAGGTGGCGGTAGTTCTCGCGGGCATCGGGATCGGCGATCGCCGCCAGCTCCGGCGCCGCCACTTCGCGCATCGGCTCCTGCTGCAGGCGCCGGTGCAGGGCGGTCTCCGCACGGCACGAGTCAGCCACCAGCGCCATCTCCGGACGCGCCAACCAATGTAGCCACCAAGCCGGCGTCGGCACAAGCGCGCCATCGTCGCGCTGCTCCAAATGGGCTCGGCCGCATGAAGGCCACAGGGCTGTGGCGGGAGGTGTCATACACCGATTGTGTGGCGCTTCCTAGCCGGAAGCACTGGCATCACCGAGACGATGGCGCTCCAGACTGAGTGCCGTCGCTCGGGATAGGTTTACTGAACGA
>DATKJN010000207.1:0-7244 GCA_035543655.1 Burkholderiaceae bacterium
AAGGTGGCATCGCCGCGCTCGCGGAACACGCCCACCGCGTTCACCACCGCATCGACGCCGGCCAGCAGCTCGCACCAGCGCGTGGTGCTGACATGCGCGAAGTCCACCACCGCCCATTGGCAGCTGGCGCCGTCCGGGCGGTACTCGCGGCTGGTGCAAAGCAGCGTGTGGCCGGCGTCGATCAGCGCGTGGCGCAGATGGCGGCCAATGAAACCGGTGGCACCGGTGAGCAGGATCTTCATGCGAGCAACACGGAGTCCATGCAAGCAAAGGTTGTGCCGCGATCTCACGGCATGTGCATTGCCAATTGCCGGTCCGGTGGCAACAACAACAGGGAGAGTCCGTGCGCGCCCTTCGTTGGCATGGCAAACACGACATTCGCTGCGATTCCGTGCCGGATCCCGCGATCGAAGAGGGGCGCGACGCCATCGTGCGGGTCACCAGCTGCGCAATCTGCGGCTCCGACCTGCATCTGTTCGGCGGCTTCCTGCCCGGCATGAAGTCCGGCGACATCATGGGCCACGAGTTCATGGGCGAAGTCGTCGAGGTCGGCAAGGACAACAAGGCGTTGCGCATCGGCGATCGGGTGGTGGTGCCGTTCACGATCACCTGTGGCGAGTGCGACCAGTGCCAACGCGGCCACTTCTCTGCCTGCGAGCGCTCCAACCGCAACGGTGCGCTGGCCGATCAGGTGTTCGGCCACAGCGGTGCGGGCCTGTACGGATACACCCACCTCACCGGCGGCTATCCCGGTGGACAGGCCGAGTACGTGCGCGTGCCGTTCGCCGACTGCGGCCCGATCAAGGTGCCCGATTCGCTGAGCGACGAGCAGGTGCTGTTCCTCGGCGACATCTTTCCCACGGGCTGGCAGGCGGCGGTGCAATGCGACATCGAGCCCACCGACACCGTCGCGATCTGGGGCGCCGGCCCGGTCGGGCAGTTCGCGGTCCGCAGCGCGGTGTTGCTCGGCGCGCGCAGGGTGATTGTGATCGACCGCGTGCCCGAGCGCCTGGACATGGCCGAGGCCGGCGGCGCGGTTGCGATCAACTTCGACGAAGAGAGCGTGCTCGATCGGCTGGCCGAACTCACCCGCGGTCGTGGTCCCGAGAAGTGCATCGACGCGGTCGGCATGGAAGCCCACGTGACACGTTCGCTCGACTCGATGCTCGATCGCGCCAAGCAGGCGGTCAAGCTCGAGACCGATCGGCCGCACGTGCTGCGCGAGATGATCTATGTGTGCCGACCCGGCGGCGTGTTGTCGGTGCCGGGCGTCTATGCCGGCATGGTCGACAAGCTGCCAATGGGCGCGCTGATGAACAAGGGGCTCACGCTGCGCACCGGCCAGACGCACGTGAACCGCTGGACCCACGACCTGCTCGGCCGCATCGAACAGGGCCAGATCGATCCGTCGTTCGTCGTCACGCACACCGTCGCTCTCGAGCAGGGGCCGCAGATGTACCGCACCTTTCGCGACAAGCAAGACGGCTGCATCAAGGTCGTGCTCAAACCCTGACTGGACACCGGCATGTTTCCCTCCCGTCCCCAAGCCCGCGCCGGCGCGCGTGCACTCGGCTGGCTCAGCATCGCCGTCGGCGCGGCCCAGTTGCTGGCGCCGCGCCAGGTGGCACGCGCCACCGGCATGCCCGACCGCACGCTGGCGATGCGCTGGGTGGGCGTGCGCGAGATCGCCACCGGCGCGGCCTTGCTCAACAGCGAACGCCCCGGCGCGTGGATGTGGGCCCGCGTGGCCGGTGACGTGCTCGATGCCGCCTTGCTGACACGTGCGCTGCGCACAGGCGGCTCGACGGCGAACCGGGCCGCACTGCTTGCGGTGGGCGCGCTGGCGGTCGCCGACCTGGCGTTGGCACGGCGCTTGAGCCAGCCCAGCCCGACGGCACCCGTCGACTACCGCGATCGCAGCGGCTTCCCGCTGGCCCCGCACGAGATGCGCGGCATCGCCCGTCGCGACTTCGTCACACCGGCCGACATGCGTGTGCCCGCGGCGCTGCGGCCTTGGGCTCGCGAATCCGTGGCCCCCGCGCCGCCACGTGACACGACCGGCTGAACGCGTCGAGCAGAACGCGCCGCATGCTGCAGCGCAGCGGTGATGGTACGTCGTTTGCCAAAACGCCACGCACCCCGCTGCCTGCCTTCATGCAATCGCCGCTTCGCATCGCACTCATCAGCGAACACGCTTCGCCACTTGCCGCACTGGGCAGCACCGACGCCGGTGGACAGAACGTCTATGTCGCAGAGGTCGCGCGCGCGCTGGCCGCACGTGGACATGCGGTCGACGTGCTGACGAGGCGCGACGCAGCGCATCTGCCGGCCGCGGTCGACATCTGTCCCGGCGTGCGCGTGTTGCACATCGACGCAGGTCCGGCGACAGCGGTGGCCAAGGAGCAGTTGCTGCCATTCATGGCGGAATTCGAATCGAGGGCCCTGCAACTTTTTCGGCACAGCGTGCCCTACGACGTGCTCCACGCCAACTTCTTCATGTCGGCAGGGGTCGCACTGCGCCTGCGTGGATTGCTCGGCGTGCCCCTGGTGGTGACCTTCCACGCGCTCGGACTGATCCGCCGCGAGCACCACGGCGAAGACGACGGCTTCCCACTCGAACGCATCGCCATCGAGCAGCGGGTGGTGCGTGAAGCCGACCGCATCGTCGCCGAGTGTCCGCAAGACCAAGCCGATCTGATGCGCGCGTATGGCGCCGATGCATCGCGCCTGTCGATGGTGCCGTGCGGCGTCGATCTCGAGCAATTCAGGCCGGGGTCCAAGCAGCAGGCGCGCCGTGCGCTGGGTTTGAACGACGACGAGTTCATCGTGCTGCAACTGGGCCGCATGGTGCCGCGCAAGGGCGTCGACAACGTGATCCAGGCGATGGCCCATCTCGATCAGGGCCGACCGCTGCGCTTGCTGGTGGTGGGGGGCAACAGCCCAGACCCCGACGACGGCAGCACGCCCGAGATCGAGCGCCTGAAACGCTTTGCGACGCACTGCGGCGTGGCGTCCACGGTGTCGTTCGTGGGCCAGCGGCAACGCGAGGCGCTGCGCCACTATTACCTGGCGGCCGACGTGTTCGTCAGCACGCCGTGGTACGAACCGTTCGGCATCACGCCGCTGGAAGCCATGGCCTGCGCAACGCCGGTGGTCGGAAGCGACGTCGGCGGCATCCGCTACTCGGTGCGCGACGGCGTCACCGGTTTCCTGGTGCCACCGCGCGAGCCGGCGGCGCTGGCGCAGCGGCTCGAGCAACTGAGGGCCAACCCTGCACTGGCCGCCGCGATGGGCCGCGCCGGCGCGCATCGCGTGCGCGCGCGCTTCACCTGGGACCGGGTCGCGACAGACCTGCTCGACGTCTACCGAGGTGCGGCGTTGCGTCACAGCGTGTCGGCGCAACCGCCGACTCTGCGAAACGCGCGTGCCATGGTCAACCCGATGCGATGGGATCGGGCACGTTCGGGAATGTCGGCATGACCGCCCGCACCGCGTCGCCACAACACCGCGCCGCGGTGTTCATCGACAAGGACGGCACGCTGATCGAAGACGTGCCGTACAACACCGATCCGGCGCGCGTGCGCTTCACGCCCAATGCACTGCGCGGCCTGCAACAACTGGCGCGCGGCGACTTCGCGCTGTTCATCGCCACCAACCAGCCCGGCCTGGCCGACGGCCGCATCGCCTGGCAGGCTTTCGACGCCTTGCGCGCGCACATCGACCAACGCCTGCGCGACGACGCGGCCATCGTGCTGGATGGCTGGTGCGTCTGCCCGCACGCAGCCGCGTCGGCGGTGGCGTGTGCGTGCCGCAAGCCCGCACCCGGCCTGTTGCGCCAAGCGGCCGCCGGGCACGACATCGATCTCGCGCGCTCGTGGATGGTCGGCGACATCCTCGACGACATCGAGGCCGGGCGACGTGCCGGCTGTTCGACGGTGCTGCTCGACGTCGGCAACGAAACGGAGTGGCACCTCACGGCCCAACGCGAGCCGCACCACCGCTGCGCCGACCTCGGTGCCGCGGCCGCATGGATCGTGGCGCACACCCTCCCGCTGTCGCGGGGCTAGACGCATGAGCAGCGAGGCGCCGGCGGGAGACGAGCGCTGGCAACGCGTGCGACGCGTGCTCGCGGTGCGCCTGGACAACGTCGGCGACGTGCTGATGACCACGCCGGCGCTGGCTGCGATCCGGCAGAGCGTGCCGGGCGCGCGCCTGACGCTGCTCACGTCATCGGTCGGCGCGGCAGTTGCTGCATGCGTGCGCGAAGTCGACGAGGTCGTGAGTTTCGACGCTTCCTGGGCCAAGCCACACGCTGCCGATGGGGCCGATCTCGGATGCACCGAGCAGCAGTTGATCGACCGGCTGCGCGGCCAATTCGACGCCGCGGTGATCTTCACCGTGTGCACCCAAAGCGCACTGCCAGCGGCGCTGGTGTGCCGCATGGCCGGCATCCCGCTGCGCCTGGGGCACAGCCGCGAGAACCCGTATGGCCTGTTGACCCATTGGGTGCGCGACACCGACGAGGTGCGCACCGGCATGCGCCACGAGGTGCAACGCCAGCTCGCACTGGTGGCAACGGTCGGCTACGCCGTCGACGACGACCGCTTGCGCCTGCACCTCAGCGTGCCGCAGCGCCGCCACGCGCGCACGCTGTTGCACGATGCCGGCGTGCCGATGACGCGGCCCTATTTCGTCGTGCATCCGGGCGCCAGCGCGGCATCGCGACGCTATCCGGCGGCGCGGTTCGGTTCGGCGGCCGACGCGATCGCGGCGCGCAGCGGTTGTCTGCCGGTGTTCACCGGCGACGCATCGGAGCAGCCGCTGATCGACGAGGCCCGCCGCTGCATGAGCCAGCCCTCGGTCACGCTGGCCGGCCGCGTCGGCCTGGCCGAACTGGCCGCGCTGATCGGCGACGCGCGGCTGCTGTTGTCGAACAACACCGGGCCGGCGCACATCGCCGCCGCGATGGGCACGCCGGTCGCCGTGCTGTACGCGCTGACCAATCCGCAGCACACGCCGTGGCGCGTGCGCGCGCACGTGCTGAGCCACGACGTGCCATGCCGCCACTGCTTGAAGAGCGAGTGTCCGCAAGGCCACCATGATTGTTTGCTGAAAGTGCAGCCCGACGACGTGGTGCGCGCGGCCTCCGCGCTGCTGCGCCCACTCCCCTCCGAGGCGCCCGTGGTCCGCACGGGTGCGCGACAACCGCAGTTTGAAACTCAAGGATCAACGGCATGACGGAACTGATCGAGGGACCCCCGCAGCGCATCGCCGTGTTCCGCGCCTTGATGGTGGGCGACGTGCTGTGCGCCGTGCCGACGCTGCGCACTCTGAAGGCGGCATTCCCCGATGCCGAGATCACGTTCATCGGCCTGCCGTGGGCACGCACGCTGGTGTCGCGCCTGCCGTACGTCGACGAGTTCATCGAGTTCCCCGGCCACCCGGGCTTGCCCGAGATGGCCTGCGACGTGCGCGCGCTGCCCGATTTTCTGGGCCGCGTGCAGGCGCGCCGCTTCGACCTCGCAGTGCAGTTGCATGGCAGCGGTTCGATCGTCAACCCGCTGGTCGGCGCCTTCGGCGCACGCCAGATGGCCGGATTCTTCGCGCCGGGCACATGGGTGCCGGGCGACGACTCCGGCCTGTTCTGCCGCTGGCCCGAACAGGGCCACGAGATCGAGCGCCTGCTGACGCTGACCGATCACCTGGGCTTGCCGCGCCAGGGCACGCACCTGGAGTTTCCGCTCGAAGACGCCGATCGCGACGCGCTGCTCGCCGCATGGCCCGATGCACGCAGGCAGCCTTACGTGTGCGTGCATGCCGGCGCGCAGCTGCCGTCGCGCCGCTGGGACCCGCGCCGGTTTGCTGAGGTCGCCGATGCGATCGCCGAACGCGGACACACCGTGGTGTTGACCGGGTCGCCGCTCGAGACCGGCCTGGTCGACGACATCGCGGCGTGCATGCACCATGCGCCGCTCAACCTGTGCGGCCGCACCACGCTGTGGACACTCGGCGCGCTGATCGAAGGCGCCGAGAGCGTGGTGTGCAACGACACCGGCGTGTCGCACATCGCCGCCGCGCTCGGCACGCCGAGCGTGGTGGTCAGCTGCGGCTCCGATCCGGCGCGCTGGGCGCCGCTGGACCGGCTGCGGCACCGCGTGCTGGCGCAGCCCATGCCGTGCCGGCCGTGCCAGCACGCCACCTGCCCAACCAACCACGAGTGCGCGCAGGCGATCGAAGCGTCGCAGGTCATGCACTTCGTGCCGGCGCCCGCGGCCAACGCACCGTCGATGCCCGAAGCGGAGAGCGCCACCGCCTAGCGCGGCGACCCTCGGCGATTCGAGCGGCGCCGTGCCACGCGCGGCTCGAGCAACTGCAGCAATCGGCACTCGGCGGCGTTGAGTCCGCGCCGGTGCGGCGCCGCTGGCAATCCGTGGTCGGGCAACCGTGCGGCGAGCGCTAGCACGTCGGGGTGGATGTACGCCTTGCGGCACACCGCCGGCGTGTTGCCCAAGCGCGCTGCCACCTCGGCGATGACCGGCTTCAGCGGGACGGTGCGGTGCACGCCACGCGCTGCATCCTGCGCCGCTGCGGCCAGCAGCAGGTCCAGCGCCTGCACCGAGCCATGCCAGGTGCGAAAGTCCTTGGCGGTGAACCGCTCGCCGCACACCTGCTCGAGGTAGTCGTTGACCTCGCCCGAGCCCACCGAACGCGCCACGCCGTCTCCATCGACGAACTGGAACAGCTCCTGGCCCGGCAGCTGCTGGCAGCGCCTCACGATGCGCGCGACCCGCACATCGTCCACGCGCACTTCATGCTGCCGTCCGCTCTTGCCGCGGAAGTTCAAGCGCAGCACGCTGCCCTGCACACCGGCATGGCGGCGCCGCAGCGTGGTGAGGCCGTACGACTGGTTGCTGCGTGCGTACTCGTCGTTGCCCACGCGCACGAAGGTCGCATCGAGCAGCCGCACGATGGCGGCCAGCACCCCATGCTGCGTCGGCGGCCCGTTGCCCGCCGCGGCGGCAAGGTCGCGCTGCAGCCGGGAGCGCAGCCGCGGCAGCGCGCGGCCGAACGCCGCCAGGCGGTCGAACTTGCTCGCCTCGCGCAGCGCGCGAAACTCGGGGTGGTAGCGGTACTGCTTGCGTCCACGCGCATCGCGGCCGGTGGCTTGCAGGTGGCCATCGGCTCGCACGCAGATCCAAACCCGGTTGTATGCGGGCGGTATCGCGAGCGAGCGGATGCGCTGC
>DATKJN010000208.1:0-11726 GCA_035543655.1 Burkholderiaceae bacterium
GGCCGCCAGCAGGCTGGCGAGCAGGCCCTGGCCGCAGCCGATGTCGAGCACGCGCGCGTGCGCGGCGATCGAGCCCCGTTCGATCAGCGCGCGGAACACCGGATCGCGCCCGAGCTTGCCGCGTGCGAAATGCCAGGCGAAACGGCTGCTGCCGCGATAGCGGTCGGTTGCCAGTCGATGCAGATTGAGCCACGCGGCATGCGGGCTCGCGGGCTCCGGCGCGTCGGGCATTGCCGAGGCGTGCGCGCCATGTGCGCTCATCGCGTGGCCTCCTGGGCCCGCGGCGGCACCGCAGCGCGCAGCGTGGTGGCGAGCAGCTTCAGCTGCGACGCGTGCGCGAGCAGCCGCGGCAACACCTCGAGCACCACCGGCTGGCCATTCGGTGCGCGGCGCGCGTGGCCATCGTGCAGCAGCACGATGTCGCCGGGCGCCATGCCGTGCGTCAGCCGCGCCAGCACCCGCTGCGGATCGGCTGTCACGGTGTCGAAGCCGCGCCGCGTCCAGCTCACCAGATGCAGGCCGAGGCGATGCAGCACCGGGTCGAGGAACGGGTTGCGCAACCCGGCCGGCGCGCGAAAACAATGCGGGCGCTGGCCGGTGAGGTCGGCGAGCACCTGTTGCGCGCGTTCGATCTCGCGCCGCAGCGCGCCGGGCCCAGACAACGAAAAGTTGTGGCGATGGGCGTGGCTGTGGTTTTGCACGTCGTGTCCCCGCGCCACGATGTCGCGCACCAGCGCCGGGTGTTGGGCCGCGCGCTGTGCGATGCAGAAGAAGGTGGCTCGCACGCCGTGGCTGTCGAGCAGGTCGAGCACGCGTGGCGTGACCTCGGCATCCGGGCCGTCGTCGAGCGTGAGCGCGAACTGGCGCCGCTCGGCCGCGGGTGCCGGCAGGCGAGTGAGGTTCGGTCCCAGCAAGCGACTGCGTGGCCACAGGCCCGCCGCGGTGAGGCCGGCGTGGTTCAGCGCGATCGCACCGAGCGCCCAGGGCCAGGTGTCGGGTGCGACGGCGATCGAGGCGGCGGCCAGCGCGTGCAGCCCGAAGCTCGCGGTGAGCACGGGCGGTGCGCTCCAGCGGCGAACAGGTACTGCAGGTTGCAACGCCATGGGTTGAGGCCCGATTCGATCGGGCGAATTTTCACACAGGCGTTGCGGCCACCCCGCTGCGCGCCGAGGGACTGGCATAGGCGGCCGACGCCAGCAGCGCCAGCAGCGCGCCCGGAGCCACCACACGGCCGATCGCCGACAGCGCCGGGATCTGCGACAACGCGATCAGTCCGAACGACAACACGATCGTGATGTTGGCCAACAGCAGCGACGCGAGCGTGTCCTCGTCGGTCGAGGCCTGGTGGCGCAGCCAGTCCATGAACAGCGAATAGTTCGAGCCGACCGCCACCACCAGCAGCAGCCCGACCAGGTGCAGGATGCCGAGCGGCACGCCGATCAGCGCGAAGCCGGCCATGGTCAACAGCACGGCCAGCAGCAGCGGTTTGCACACCGCGAGCAGGCGCGGCAGCGAACGCAGCCACCAGGCCATCAGCAGCACCACGCCGAACGCACCGACCAAGGCCTGCGCCTGCGCCTCGCCGAGGTAATGGCGGTACAGGCGGCGCAACTCCTCGCCGATGCCGAGCACGTGCACGTGGTCCAGGTCGCGCAGCGCCTGTTCGACCGCGGACTGCACGGCGTCGCCGTCGCGTGCGGGTGGGTGCACCAGCGGCAGCAACGCCGTGACGTGGCCATCGGCGCCTTGCACCAGCAGCGCCGCCGCGATCGGCGCCAGCGCGGTGTCGCGCAGCGACTCCAAGGTGATCGGTGGGGCGGCGCGCGCTTGCTGCACGTCGGCCACGAACGCGTCGAGTCGGCGGGCCGGCAACGAGCCGCCGCGCGTGGCCTGATCCAGGCGGGCCTGCAACACCCCGGCGTCGGGCAGCGCGGCGCGGCGTCGCTGCTGCATGGCCTGGCTGGGCAGCCAGCGGGTGATCGCGTCGTAGTTGGCCAGCTGACCCTGCTGCACCAGGCTGTCGAGCCGCTGCGTCACGGCTTCGACGCGCTGCAGCGTGCCTTCGACGTCGGTTCCGCTGACGGCCACCATGGTGCGGTCGTCACCGGATAGCAGTTCGTCGCGCAGTTGCTCGTCGAGCGCGAGGGCCTCGGCCGACACCGGGCTCAGCGACGACAACTCGGTCTGCCACAGCTGGTCGTGCCGCCACAGCAGCACCGCCAACGCCGCCAGGCCGAGCGCGGTGAAGGCGTGGCGCGCACGCGGCATCAAGCGCACGAGACGCTGCGCCCAGCGGCCGAGGTGGCGGCGCAATCCGACACCCGGCGTGCCGTTGGGCAGCGCCAGCGGCAGCACGAAACGTGTGGTGAGCGCGGCCGCGATCAGGCCGGCAATCGAAAACACGCCGAGCTGCGCCAGGCCGGGGAAGCCCGAGAACGCCAACGCAAGAAAGCCGCACACCGACGTGAGCAAGCCCAGCCGCACGGTCGGCCAGCCCTCGTGCAGCCAACGGCGCCAGCCCGGGCTGCCGCTGCCGTTGCCGCGCGCCTGGATCAGGTAGTAGATCGCGTAGTCCACCGCCTCGCCGATCAGCGTGGTGCCGAACCCGAGCGTCATGCCGTGCACGCCGCCGAACACCACCGACACCGCGGCGACGCCGGCAACGATGCCCGAGGCCACCGGCACCATTGCAGCGCCGAGCGCGCGCAGCGACGCGAACGCCAGCAGCAGCAGCCCACCCATCACCAGCGTGCCGGTGAGGGCCAGGGCCTTGGTCTCGCCCTGGATCTGCGCGCGGCTGTCAACCGCGAACCTGGGCGCACCGCTGAGCTCCAGCACCAGGCCCGGCGCGGCGACGGCGGCAAACGATTCACGTGCCACCGCCAGTGTGCGCGCCTGCGCGTCGAGGTCGCCTCCATCGGCGCGGCTTTGCGTCATCAGCAACGCGCGCTCACCGTCCTTCGAAACCCACACGCCGTCGTGCTTGCGCGGTCCGCCGCGCGTGGCCGCACTTTCGGCGATGCGCTGCACCTCGCCGGTGGGATCGCGCTCCAGCAGCGGCTTGACGAGCACCCCGGCCGGCGTGCCGAGCAGCGACAGCGTGTCGTCGATCGCTTCGTGCAGCCCTTCGGCGGTGAACCGCTGCGCATTCACGGCCGGGCTGATCAGATAACGATGCTCCAGGGTCCAGCGACCCACCGCCGCGAACGCGGACAGGTCGCCGTTGAGCACCTGCTCGAACGAACCGTCGGCACGCAGCCGTTCGGCCAACGCCAGTGAAGCCGCCGAGCGCTGTTCGGCCGTGCCGCCGCGGATGCCGACCAGCAGCGTGCGCGCGGCCACGCCGCTCTTGAGCTGCTCGACCAGCGCCCGTTGACGCGGGTCCGGCGCGGCCGGCAGAAAGGCCGACAAGTCGGTGCTGAAGCGCGTGTGCACGACCACCGCCGCGCAGGCCGCGAGCGCGCCCAGCCACAGCGAGATCGTCAGCGCGGCACGCCGCGTCACGGCGTGCGCGACTTCTCTGCCACCGGCTCGATCGACATCACCGAGCGGTCGCCGTCGGCGAGCTGCAGTTCCACCACACGCACATCGGCACGCTGGCCGTCGATGCGCAGCTGGCGCACCACGCCCAGCAGTCGAAAGTCGATCGGCACCAAGGTCAGCGTCCAGCGCGCGGCAACGCCCTGCACGGTGGGCTTGAAGTAGCGCTTCAGCGCCGTGCCGTCGCCGCTGAGCGTGCCGCGCATCGCCTCGACCATCGCCGCCAATTCGGGCACGTTGTCCAGCGCAAGGCGGCGCACGCGCTCGCCGCGCTGCAGCGTCAGCTGGTTGCCTTCGACGACGAACGATTCCGGCCGCGGCGTCAACGTGTGGCGCGCGAGCCGGTCGGGCGCCGTGAAGCTCAAGGTCCCGGTGTAGGTGAGCGTCTGGTCGAGCACCGATACGAAGCGCTGCTCGACGAACTTGGCCTCGCCCGAACGGCGCTGCGCCAGCATCCCCATCAACTCGTCGAACCCGAACGCGGCGTGTGCAGGCCATGCGGCGGCGCCGGTGGCCAGCGCGATGCAGACACGGCGGCGATCAGCGCGCATCTTCGTTCCAGAAGTCGTAGAAATTGAACCAGTTGTAGGGCGCTTCGCGGCACAGGCTTTCGAGCCGCTGCACGTAGTCCTGCATCGCGTCGCGCAGCAGATTGTCGCGCGCCTGGGCGTCCGCGGGCGGCGCGCTGAAATCGGCCAGCGGCTCGAAGCGCACGTCGTAGCGATTGCCGCCGCGGTACAGGCCGACCATGAAGACCAGCGGGCGCTTCAGCAGCAGCGCCAGGCGGAACGGACCCTCGCTGAAGCATGCGGTCTGTCCGAGGAAGGACAGCTCAACCAGGCCGGTGCGCGTGCGCTCGGCGGCGAGCACACGGTCGCCCAGCATGCCGACCAAGCCGCCGCTATCGAGCCAGTCGCGCACCGCGAGCGTGGAACCCGGGCGGCCGATCGGAATGACGTCGAGGTGGAAGTTCGGCGCGATTGCCTGCAGCGTCGCATGGATCATGCGCGCGTTGTCGGGGTACATCGCCATCGCCACGCGCAAGGCCGGGCGGCTCGCTCCCACGGCGTGCAGTGCCTCGAAGCTGCCCAGGTGCGCGCCGATCAGCAGGGCGCCGCGACCTTGTGAGACCAGTTGGTCCATCAGCGGCGCGCCTTCCACGCGCAGGTCGAAATCCTGCAGGCGGCCGCGCGCCAGGTACACGCGGTCGAGCACCGCGGCGGCGAACGTGAACACGTGCCGATAGCGGTCGGCGAGGGTGGGTCGCCGGCCGAGTGCACGTTCGAGGTAACGCGCCGATTGGCGTCGCGCCTGTGTTGCGAATAGGGCGTAGTACGCGGTGATCGGATGCAGCATGCCGCGTGTGATGCGACGGCCGAACGCGACCGCGATCCAGGCCATCAGGCGCACCGCGAAGCGGTTGCCGCGTTCGCTTTGCTGCGCCCAGGTGCCTGGGCCCGGCTGGTCGCTCACGGTGTGGCTTGGATCTGCCCGCGGGCCACCACGGTCTCGCCGCGGCGCACGCTGAAGGCGATCGCGCGGTCGGAGTCGTTCAGGCGGATGTGCAGCCTTTGTCCGGGCCCCACCGCGGCGAGGAACTTGACCTGCTGCACGCACGGCGTCGGCCCGGCCTTGCTCGCCCATGCAGGTTGCCGTGCGACCGCGCGCAACACCAGCGCGAGCAACATGGCGCCGGGCAGGACCGGTGCGCCGGGAAAGTGCCCGTCGAAGGCCGGCAGGCTTGCGTCGATCGCCTGCTCGATCTCGATCGGGTCCAACAGCGGCAGGCTCATCGGCGCGACGTGCCGCTGCCCACGCGAGCCAGCGTCTGCAGCGCGAACTCGCGCAGCCGCTGGGTCGTCAGCTTGCCGGTGGCCTCGCGTGGCAGCCGGTCCACGTGCACCACGCGGCGCGGCACGAACGCGGCTTCGACCTCGCGGCGCAACGCATCGGTGATCTGTCGTGCGCTCAACGTGGGTGCGACGACGAAAGCCACCAGCCGCACCACGCCTTCGGGCACGTCGTCGGGCAGCCAGAACGCGCCGTCTTGCACGCCCGCGATGCGATTGAGGTGGAAGTTCAGGTGCGCCAGCGAACTGCGCTTGCCGGCCACGTGGATCAGGTCGTTGGCGCGGCCGAGCAGCCGAAAGTGCTGCGCATCGATCAGCTCCAGCAGGTCGGCCAGCGGCGTGGGCTGCAGCACATGCCCGCCCGACACGATGAAACGCTCGCCGTCGCCCGAATGCTCGACGTGCAGCCGCAGGTCGCCGAGCGTGGTCCACACCTCGCCGGCGGTGGTGCGGCGCGCGGCGACCTGGCCCGCTTCGGTGCAACCGTAGATTTCCAGCGTGCGGCCGCCGAGCGCTTGTTCCGCCTGCTGCGCCATCTGCGGCGACAGCGGCGCGGTGGCCGACAGCACCAGGTCCACGGCCGGCAGTGCACCAAGGCCTGACCCCAACAGGGCTTTCAAGTGCACCGGCGTGGTCGCCAGCGCGCGCGGCCTCGGCAGGCGGTCCAGTGCCTCGGCAATGTCGGCCGGGTAGAACGGCCGACCGACGTCGAATGCCGCCCCGCCGAGCAGCGCCAGCAGCACCGACGACTCGAAGCCATAGCTGTGCTGCGCCGGCACGGTGGCGACGATGTTCAGGCCATCGATCGTCGGCCAGTCGAGCAAGTGAGCCAGGCTGCGCCGTTCGGCCTCGATGCTCAGCGTGAGCGCACGCCAGCGCCGTTGCTGCGGCTGCGGGACGCCGGTCGAGCCCGAGGTGAGCAGGCAGGCCGACCACAGCTCGGGGTGAAACATCGGTATCTGCGCGGCCGCGTCGACGGCGGGCGCGGCGTCGTCGTGCGACAGCGCGATGGCATGCAAGCCGCCGGTGTCTTGCAGAGCGTCGTCGACCAGCGCATACGGTGTGGCACCCGGCTGCGCCACCTGGCGCAAGGTCTGCGGCATCGCATTGGGGGGCAGCAGGCTCATCTGGCCACGCATCAGGCCGGCCACGAACCCGAGCAGGAACAGGTAGCGGTCGCTGCACAGGTTCACCGGTTGGCCTTCAGCGGGCAGGCGTTCGGCCAAGGCGGCCGCCTGCGCCAGGAAACGCTGCACGCCGATCGGGCGGCCATCGCGCCAAGCCAGCGTGCGCGACAGCGCCGAGCGAGCGAACAGCGGGTCGCCGGCGGTCACGGGCGGCGGGCCTCGATCAGTGGTGTGTCGCGATAGGCCTGCAGCGCCTGGGCCAGCGTGACGCGTTCGAATTCGGGGTGCAGCCGGTACCGCAGCAGGTGTTCGCCGACGAACAGGGATGCCGCGGCCACCGGCGTCACCAGGTTGGCGAACACCGACCACCACCACCATGGCGCCGCCACGAACAGTGCGAGCGACAGCGCCACCATCGCCGCAAAGTACAGGCTCCAGGCCCAGGTCACCTGGCGCGTGTACTGCAGCAATTCGGGCGTGACGGTGCGGTGCACGCGCAACGCGAACGCGCTGATGAGCGGCGTGGCACCGTGCCGCAGCGTGATGGCGAACACGAAGCCGAGCGCAAAGTGGATGCCGGCGTGCTGCAGCACGTAGAGGTGCTCGATGCGATGCAGGCCTTCGTGTGCCGACACATAGGCCCACAGCCCGCAGGCGGCCACCATGCAGGCCAGCAACGACGGCAGGTGGCGCTGCTGCAGGGCCAGTGCCGACACGCCGAGCAGCAGCGGGCCGAGCAGCACCAGCACGGCCCAAGGCCGATCGGCCGCCACAACCATCAGCACATGCGACAGCAGCGCGTAGCCGGCCAACGCCAGCGCTACGGCAAGGGCACGCCAACTCGGCATCGAAACTTACTTGGTCCGGTGCTGCGCCACGTGCGCGGCGAGCGACCGCAGCGACTGGAAGATGGCGTGGTTGTTCTCGTCGTCGGCGCGCAGCTGCATGCCGTAGTGCTGCGACACCTCGAGTGCCAGCTCGAGCACGTCGATCGAATCGAGGCCGAGCCCGTCGTTGAACAGCGAGGCCAATGGATCGATCTCGCTCGCTTTCATGTCGAGGTTGAGCGAGCTCACAAGCAGGTCGGCCAGCTCCGATTCCAGCGCGTTCGGGGCTGCGCCGTTGGGGGTGGCACCGTTGGTGGACACGATACGGCTCGTTCGTTCGACAGCGGCGCATTGTAGAGGGCGGGGAGCGATTTCCCGGGCCGATGACGGTGGCGCGCTGCCGGCGTGCCAAGCCCTACACGAACATGCCGGCGGCCGCCCGTCCGAGGAAGCGCGCCGGTGCCAGCGCGAACAGCCCGGCGACGATGCAGCCGCCGACGTACAGCCCGGTCATCATGCGGCGGTGGCCCGACACGTTGCCGCGCCGTATGTAGGCGATGGCCAGCGGCAACATCACTGCCACCGCCAGGGTCAACAGGTGGATCGGCGTGTAGCCGGCGATGTTGGGAATCTTGTAGTCGCGAATGAACACCGACGAGGCGGCGGCCGCGGCCATCAACGCGACCCAGGTCCAGCCCAGTGTGCGGTGGCTGAACGTGCCTTTGCGGCGCGTGAGGATGGCGATGCCGAGCAGCAGCGCGGCGATGGCGGCGATCAGGTGCACGAACACCAGCGGCTTGTCGTGCATCAGCGTGATGAAGCGGGTCATGGGCGTCCTCTCATCGGTTTCGTTGCAGCATCGAACCCATGCTAGGAAGCACCGGCGCGCGGCGCGACGTCAGCGCGACGCGATGAAGACAGCGGCGACGAAGCGTCGGCGCGGCGGCGCGAGACGGCGCCGCGATGGCCTACATGCCCTTGAACAGATGGGCGTACAGGCGGCTGGCAGTCAGCCGCTCGGGGCGTTCGCGCAGCGTCAGCGTGACCTTGCCCGACTCGTGGCGCAGCGCGCTCACGATCGAGCGCGCGCGCACCACCGTGCCGCGATGCACCTGCCAGAAGCGCTGCGCATCGAGCTGCGGCAGCAGGTCCTTCAGCGACATGCGGATCAGATGCTCCTTGTCGGCAGTGATCACGCGCACGTACTTGTCGGCGGCCTCGAAATACACCACGTCGTCGACAGGCACCATATGGACCGTGTTGCCGGCGCTGGCCTGGATCACCTCGAGTCGGCCGCTGGCCGCCGGGCTGCCGGTGGGTGCCGCGAGCAAGGCACGCAACTGTTCGAGCGTCTGCGGCAGCGGGCCGGCCGGTGCGCGCTCGGCCAGCCGCGCGCGCAGGCGCTGCACGCAGGCTGCCAGGCGTTCGCCTTGCACCGGCTTGACCAGGTAGTCGACCGCCTGCGCCTCGAAGGCCTGCAGCGCGTACTGGTCGTAGGCGCTGATGAACACCAGCAAGGGAAACGGTTCACCAGCCGGCCAGTCCTCGGCCAGCGCCTGTGCCACTTCGAGGCCGCTCGTGCCGGGCATGCGGATGTCGAGAAAACACACCTCGGGGCGCTGCTGCAGCGCCTGCTGCAACGCGCTGTCGCCGTCGTGCACCGCGGCCACCACCTCGAGCTCCGGCCATGCCGATTTCAGCTCGGCGCGCAAGCCCTCGAGCAACAACGGTTCGTCTTCGGCGATCAGTGCGCGCGCGGTCATGCTGGCGATTGTTGCAGCGGCAACCGCACCGTGGCGAGCGTGCCGCCTTCGGCGCCCGGTGCTTCCTCCAGCGTGAGCGAGGCGCGTGTGCCGTACAGCGTGGCCAGGCGTTCGCGCACCTGGCGCAGGCCGAACTTGGTGCCATTGGACGGCGGCACGTGGGCCAGGCCGATGCCGGTGTCGCGCACGCACAGCACCAGCGTGTCGCCGTCGCGGCGGGCGCTCAGGTCGATGCGGCCGCCCTGCACCTTGGGCTCGAGCGCGTGGCGGATGCTGTTCTCCACCAGCGGCTGCAGCAGCAGCGGCGGCACCGGCAGCGCACGCAGAGAATCGGGCAGCTCCACGTGCACGCTCAAGCGCGGCCCCATGCGCACGGCCATCAGCGCGAGGTAGTCGCCGAGGCGATCGAACTCGTCGGCCAATGCGTGCGAGCCGCTGCGCGACGCGCTCAGCGTGGCGCGCAGGAAGGCGATCAGGCGGTCGAGCATCGCCTGCGCGCGCGCCGGGTCGGTGCCGATCAGCACGCGCAGGTTGGCCAGCGTGTTGAACAGCATGTGCGGTTCGAGCTGCGACTGCAGCAGCTTCAACTGCGCCTCGGCCGCGCTGCGCTCGGCCGCCACCGTCATCGCCTGCAGCGTCATCATGCGGCTGCGCGAGTAGAAGAACCACACCGCGGCCAGCGTGAAGCCCAGGCTGAACATCAAGATCAGCGACAGCGCACGCAGGTTGGTGCCGAACGGGCTGTGCGTGCGTTGGCCACCGGTCAGCCAGTCGGCCAGCAGCGAGCCACCGAAGTAGCCGATCAGTGCGGCGCCGATGCACCATGGCAGCATCCACTTCCAGCCCGGCCAATGCTCGCGCAGCGATGCACTGTCGGCACCTTGGTGCAGCAGCCAGGCTGCCAGCCCGTAACGGCCGGCCTCGATCAGCAACTGGATGCTCAGTCCGATGCACAACGAGTAGACCATCGTGCGCACGAAGGGGTCGTCGAACATCACGCTGATGAAAGTGGACGCCACCAGGGCGATCGGCACGCCCACGCGCAACTCGTGCCACAGCCACAGCAGCGTGCGCTGCGGCAGCGGACGGCGCGCGCCGTCCGCGGCGGCAGCCGGATTCATGGGTGCGCCGCAGGCGCCTGCACGCCGGCGCGCGATGGGGCGGCGGAGTCGGCGCGCCAGCTTGGCGGCATGAAGATCGCACCGAGCAGGGCGCGCAGCGTGCGCGCGCGCCACAGGTCACGTGCCAGCGCGCCCCATTCGCGGAACTCGATCTTCAGCGGGTTGTGGCTGGTCATCGGCTGCACCAGGCCATAGCGCACGGGCAGGTCGTCGCGTTCGGTGCGGTAGGTGCCGAACAGCCGGTCGAACACCATCAACACGCCGCCGTAGTTGGCATCGAGGTATTCCGGGTTCGACGCGTGGTGCACGCGGTGCGCCGACGGCGTGTTGACGATGCCCTCGAGCCAGCCGAGCTGCGGGATCCAGGTGGTGTGCAGCCAGAACTGGTACAGCAGGTTGAGCGTGAGCATCTGCAGCACCAGCTTCGGATGGAAGCCGATCCACATCAGCGGCACGAAGAACAGCACGCTGCCGCTCAAGCGGCCGAACAGGCCGATGCGGTAGGCCGCCGACAGGTTGAGCTGGTTCGGCGAATGGTGCACCGAGTGGTTGCACCAGAACCAGCGCACGCGATGGGCCGCGCGGTGGTACCAGTAGTAGCAGAACTCCTGACCGATGAAGAGCAGCGCGAACGCGCCGGGCCCGTCGAGCGTGACCGTGGTGACGCGGTGCTGCACCGCCCAGGCCACCAGCGGCGCGGCGATCGACAGCGGCAGCAGGATGGAGATCGCGATGCGGCCCACCAGGTTGAACACCGAGGCGCCGAAGGCACGCCAGTCGTAGCGTTCGCGGCGCGACAGCACCAGCGCCTCGATCAGCGACAGCGCGAACACCGTTGGCGTGGCGACGAACAACAGGAAGCGGTCGATCGGATCCATCGCCGGGCAGTCTATCGGGCCTTGTGCCTGGGAGTCAGGCGGGTTGCACCAGGGCCGGCGTGCGCGCGGACTGCAGCACCCGCCAGGCCCGCGCAGCGAACAACCCGGACAACGTGCCGTAGGCCAGCGGCACGCCGATCGCCCACGCGGCCTGCTGCGCCAGCGTCGGCTGAAACACCAGCGTCACCGCCACTGCGTAGCGCAAGCCGAAGATCGTCCACATCAGAAGCAGTGGCCACGGGCTGCCCTTGAGCGCGAAGCGGCCGTCACCGAGCACCGCGACATCGCGCGGCCATTGCAGCTTCTGGTTGACGGCCAACGCCAACGCGAGGCCAGCCAGCCATGCCGCGCCGGCATCGACGCCGAACACCACGGTGGCGCCCCACAGCGAGAAGCCACCGAGGCCGACCGGTGCCAGCAAGAGGCGCACGCGCGGCATGTCGTGGTCGCGCATCTGGTGCAGTCCGAGCAGCGTGATGGCGGCGAGGATGCCCCACACCCAACCTGGCGTGTGTTGGACGATCTGGACGATCACGGTCGACGGCGGCAGGTGGTTCACGGCATGGGCTCCTCGGTGGATGGAGCGCATGCTGGCGGCACGCTGCGGCGCAGCCAAGGCA
>DATKJN010000209.1:0-2027 GCA_035543655.1 Burkholderiaceae bacterium
CCGGGCCTGGTGTACGGGCTGCGCGCACATGGACCCTGGCGGCCCGAGCGCGGCCATCGCTTCAATGCGAACAAGCTGCTGCTCGATCCGTATGCGCGCGACATCGTCGGCCGCTTCGCCTGGCGTGGCGAACACTTTGGCGCCGACTCCCGTCACCCCGGCCATCCGGACCCGAGCGACAACGCGGCGCACACGTTGAAGGCGCGCGTGGTCGACGACCGCTACGACTGGCGCGGCGACCAACCCCTGCACACGCCGCTGTCCGGCACGGTGCTGTACGAGTTGCACGTCAAGGGCTTCACGATGCGTAACCCGGCGGTGCCGGAGGGCCAGCGCGGCACGTACGCCGGCCTGGCCAGCGATGCCGCGATCGCCCATCTGCAGCAACTGGGCGTGACCGCGGTGTGCCTGCTGCCGGTGCACCGGCACCTCGACGAGCAACGCCTCGTGGCCATGGGCCTGTCCAACTACTGGGGCTACAACACCATCGGGTTCTTCTGCCCCGACCCTGCGCTCGCGTCGGGGCACAACGGTGCGTCGCCACGCGACGAGTTCCGCGCGATGGTGGCGCGGCTGCACGCCGCCGGCATCGAGGTGATCCTCGATGTGGTCTACAACCACACCGCCGAAAGCGACGAGCTCGGCCCCACGCTGTCGTGGCGCGGCCTCGACAACGCGAGTTACTACCGGCTGCCGCCGCACGCGCGCGGCCACTACGAGAACCACACCGGCTGCGGCAACACGCTCGACTTGCGCCAGCCGCGCGTGATCCAGATGGTGCTGGATTCGCTGCGATTCTGGGCCGGCGAGATGCACGTGGATGGTTTCCGCTTCGATCTGGCACCGGTGCTCGGCCGCGGCGACCACGGCTTTCACCGGCATGCGGCGTTCTTCGTCGCGCTGTCGCAGGATCCGATGTTGTCGCGCCTGAAATTGATTGCCGAACCGTGGGACGTCGGCCCGGCCGGCTACCAGCTCGGCGAATTCCCCAACGGATGGCTCGAGTGGAACGACCGTTTTCGCGACACGATGCGTGCCTTCTGGGTCGAGCAGCGCGCCACGCGCGGTGATTTCGCGTTGCGGCTATGCGCCTCGTCCGACATCTTCCAGCCGCGCGGCCGCATCCCAGCCGAATCGGTGAACTACGTGGTGTCGCACGACGGCTTCTGCCTGCGCGATCTGGTGAGCTATGCGCACAAGCACAACGAAGCCAACGGTGAGCAAAACCGCGACGGCCACGACCACAACCACAGCAGCAACTGCGGCACCGAGGGCCCGACCGATGACGCCGAGATCGTCGCGTTGCGCGGGCGGCTGCAGCGCGCCCTGCTGGCCAGCACGCTGCTGGCGCAAGGCACGCCGATGCTGGCCGCGGGTGACGAGTGCGGCCGCACGCAACTGGGCAACAACAACCCGTACTGCCAGGACAACGCAACCACCTGGCTCGACTGGACGCAACTCGATGACGACCTGCTGGCATTCACCACGCGCGTGCTGGCGCTGCGCCGCCTGGCGGTGCCGCTCGGCGAGCGCTGGTACGACGGCCTGACCGATCGCCATGGCTTGCACGATCTGGCATGGCTGCGCGCCGACGGCTCGGCACTCAGCGGCGACGAATGGCACCGGACCGAGGAGCGGGTCTTCGGCTGTCTGATCGGGCGCCCGGGCCGTGCGGCCGCGCCTTTGCTGCTGCTGATCAACGGCGACACCGCACCGGTGCCGTTCATGTTGCCGGGCGGCGTCTGGGACGTGGTGCTGGACACATCGCATGCGCGCGGCCAAGCGGTCTGGCAAGGGCAGGGCGGTGGCGCGTTCGACGTGCCGGGGCGCAGCCTGGTGATGCTGGCCGCAGCCGGGCATGGCCTCATCCGGTAGCCCACGCCTCTACCCCGCCAACCATGGCGATCTAATTTTTGCACCAGGGATGGCAAGAAACTCTACTTGCGAGATCGCCCCCGGCCCAACAGAATGACTCTTCCCAACACGCTCTGACGGGGAACGAGAGATGGCCGAACAATTCAATCGTG
>DATKJN010000210.1:0-3646 GCA_035543655.1 Burkholderiaceae bacterium
TCGGCGTCGGCCAGCAGCGGCGTGATGTCGCGAAACATCACCCCCGGCTCCGGCCAGTCCGGCACGGTGCGCACGGTGCGTCGAATGCGCTCCAGCGGTGGCAACGCAGCGTCGGGTCGCATGCTGTCCATGTCGATCGCGGCCTACACGCGCAGCAGTTTTTCTTCGGCCAGCGCCAGCGCCTCGGGCAGGCCCGACAGCACCAGCGTGTCGCCGGAGGCCAGCACCTGGTGGTCCTCGGGCACCAGCACGCGACCGGACGCCAGGCGCATCGACACCACGTGCACGCCGGTGGCATGCAGTGCCTGCTCCTGCAGTGCGCGGCCGACGCACGACGCAGCAGCCGGCAGCGTGACGCTGGCCAGGCGCGCCTGCTGCAACTCGTTGACGGTGTCGTCGTCGGCGCCGTGGAAGTAGCCTTGCAGCAGGCGGTAGCGTGCGTCGCGCGCATCGCGCGTGATGCGGATGACACGCTGCATCGGCACGCCCACCAGCGCCAGCGCCTGGGCCGCCAGCATCAGCGAACCTTCCAGCGCCTCGGGCACCACCTCGGCAGCGCCGGCCTCGCGCAGCTTCAGCAGGTCGCTGTCGTCGATGGTGCGCACGATCACCGGCACGCGCGGCGCGTGGTCGTGCACCAATTGCAGGATCTTCAGCGCCGAGGCCGTGTCTGGGTAGCTGATCACCACCGCACTGGCGCGCACCAGGCCGGCGGCCATCAGGCTGCGCAGCCGCGCGGCGTCGCCGAACACCACACTCTGACCTGCGGCCGCGGCCTGGCGCACACGGTCGGGATCGAGGTCGAGCGCCATGTAGGCAATGCCCTCGCGTTCGAGCAGGCGCGCCAGGTTCTGACCGCTGCGGCCATAGCCGCAGATGATCACGTGCGATTCGGTCCGCATGGCCTTCTTGGCGATGCTGGTCAGTTGCACCGACTGCAGCATCCAGTCGCTGGCCGACAGGCGCATCACGATGCGTCCGCTCCACATCACCATGAAGGGCGTCAGCAACATCGACAGCACCATTGCGGCCAGCACCGGGCTCATCCAGCGGCCCACCAGCAACTGGTTCTCCACCCCCAGGCTCAACAGCACGAAGCCGAACTCGCCGGCTTGTGCCAGGTACAGACCGGTGCGAATTGCCACGCCGGGCGACGCGCCGAACGCGCGGGCCAGCACCGCCACCAAGACCGCTTTGGCCACCACCGGCATCATCGTGAGCAGCAGCACCAGCGCCCACTGATCGATCAGTGGCCGCCAGTCGAGTCGCATGCCGATCGTGATGAAGAACAAGCCGAGCAGCACGTCGTGAAACGGCCGGATATCGGTCTCGACCTGGTGCTTGTATTCGGTCTCGGCGACCAGCATGCCGGCCACGAACGCACCGAGCGCCAGCGACAAGCCGGCGTGCTCGGTGAGCCAGGCCAGGCCCAACGTGACCAGCAGCAGGTTGAGCACGAACAGCTCTTCGCTCTTCAGTCGTGCCACCTGCGTGAGCCACCAACGCATCACGCGTTGACCGCCGACCAGCAGCAGCGTCAGCAAGACCGCCGCCTTGGCCATCGCGATGGTCAGCGTCACGCCCAGTTGTGTGTCGCCTGCGCCCAGTGCCGGGATGAGCACCAGCAGCGGCACCACGGCCAAGTCCTGGAACAGCAGCACCCCCATCACCCGGCGCCCGTGTTCGCTGTCGAGTTCGAGCCGCTCGGCCATCAGCTTCACAAGGATGGCGGTCGACGACATCGCCATCGCGGCGCCAAGCGTGATCGCGCCCTGCCATGACAAGTCCCAGGCGCGGCCCACTGCCGCGAAAGCTGCGGCGAGCAGCACGTTGCCGAAAACGGCACCGGCGATCGTCAATCCCACCTGCGACAAACCCAGGCCGAACACCAGCGCCCGCATGCTGCGCAGCTTGGGCAGATTGAACTCCAGCCCGATCACGAACATGAGGAACACCACGCCGAACTCGGCGAGCGAACGCGCGTCGGCGGGGTCGCCCGCCAACGCCAACGCGTTGGGGCCGATCAGCACGCCGACGACGAGATAGCCGAGCATCGGCGGCAACTTCAGCGAGCGGCAGATCACCACACCGAGCACCGCGGCAACCAGGTACAGCAGAACGACTTCGAGCGTGGTGGCCAACCCTTGCCCCGTGGGCCGCGTCGAAGGCGCGGCCTAGAATGCCCAATCCTAAGCGAGGCTTCGAGCACGCCACCGTGGCGGTTCTTCACAAATTCGATGCGCAGCGCGCGCTGGCGCTGGCCACTCAGACGTTCGACATCGAGGCGCGTGCGCTGCTCGGGTTGAGCACGCGCCAGGGCGACGGATTTGCGCAGGCGGTGCGTGCGATGCTCGAATGCACGGGCCGCGTGATCGTGATGGGCATGGGCAAGAGCGGCCACGTGGGGCGCAAGATCGCCGCCACGCTCGCTTCCACCGGCACGCCGGCGTTCTTCGTGCACCCGGGTGAGGCCAGCCACGGCGACCTCGGCATGGTGCAGCCCGGCGACGTCCTGCTGGCGATCTCCAACAGCGGCGAGAGCGACGAACTGGCGGCGCTGCTGCCGGCGTTGAAGCGCTTGAGCCTGACCTTCATCGCGATGACCGGCAATCCGGCGTCGACTCTCGCCGAGCATGCCGACATCGTGTTGTCGTCGCAGGTCGACCAAGAGGCCTGCCCGTTGAATCTGGCGCCCACGGCCAGCACCACTGCGCAGATGGCGCTCGGTGACGCGCTCGCCGTGGCGCTGCTCGACGCACGCGGCTTTCGCGAGGAAGACTTCGCCCGCTCGCACCCCGGCGGCTCGCTCGGGCGCAAGCTGCTGATGCACGTGGGCGATCTGATGCGTCGCGGCGACGACGTGCCGCGTGTCGGCCCGCAGACATCGTTCACCGAGATGCTGCGCGAGATGACGGGCAAGGGCCTGGGCTTCACTGCCATCGTCGACGGCGAGCGCGCAGTCGGCATCTTCACCGACGGCGATTTGCGCCGCCTGATCGAACGCGGCGCCGATCTGCGTGGCCTGATCGCGCACGAGGTGATGCACCCGTCACCAAGGCGCATACGCATTGATGCACTCGCGGTCGACGCCGCCGATCTGATGGAGCAGCACAAGATCACCAGCGTGCTCGTCGTCGACGAGCAGTCGCGGCTGGTCGGCGCGTTGAACTCCAACGACTTGATGCGCGCCAAGGTGATCTGAGATGCAGTGGCCGGCGTTGCAATTTGCGCCGGAGCTGCTGCTCCAGGCGCAGGGCGTGCGCGCGGCGATCTTCGACGTCGACGGGGTGCTCACCGATGGGCGGCTGTACATCGGCGCACACGGCGAGACGGTCAAGACCTTCCACACGCTCGATGGTCACGGCCTGAAGCTGCTCGCCGCCGGCGGCATCGAGCCGGTGGTCATCAGCGGGCGCGACTCGCCGGCGCTGCGCCGTCGTTTGGGTGACCTGGGCATCACGCGCCTCGCGCTCGGGGCCGGGGACAAGGTCGCGGTGGCCGAACCATTGCTGCACGCGCTGCAAATCGACTGGGCGCAGTTGGCGGTGATCGGTGACGACTGGCCCGACCTGCCGTTGATGCAGCGCGCCCGCTTTGCCTGCACGGTGCCCGATGCGCACGTCGAAGTGCGCGCGATGGCCCACCA
>DATKJN010000211.1:0-4004 GCA_035543655.1 Burkholderiaceae bacterium
GCGATCAGCGCACAGATCCGGCAACTGGCGGCGACGCTGGGCTTTCTGCAGCAGGCGCCGCAAGCCTGGCTGCAAGGCGGCGCGGCACTCGACGAGGCGACGATCCAAGCGCGCATCGCCGCGCGTGCGCAGGCCAAGCGCGACAAGAACTTCGCCGAGGCCGATCGCATCCGCGACGACTTGCTGGCCCAGGGCATCGTGCTGAAAGACTCGGCCCAGGGCACGACCTGGGTCAAGGCCTGAGCCGGAAGCGCGACCGATGGCCACACGTGCCGTAGCCGCTGCCGTGCCTGACTACTGGGACGACGCCTGCCGTCACCTCGGACGGCGCGACCGCGTGATGCGCAAGCTGATCCCCAAGTTCGGCGAAGCTCGGCTGCAAAGCCGGGGCGACGCCTTCACCACGCTGGCCCGCTCGATCGTCGGCCAGCAGATCTCGGTGAAGGCGGCGCAGTCGGTGTGGGCCAAGTTCATCGAGGCCATCGGCGGGCCGTCGACGCGCGTGTCGCCGAACTCGGTGTTGGCCTGCGACAACGAGTGCCTGCGCGGCTCCGGTTTGTCGGCGCGCAAGTGCGAGTACCTGGTCGACCTCGCCCAACACTTCGAGGACGGCCGTGTTCACGTGAAACAGTGGCAGGTGATGGAAGACGAAGCCATCATCGACGAGCTGGTCGCGATCCGCGGCATCGGGCGCTGGACCGCCGAGATGTTCCTGATCTTCCACCTGATGCGACCCGACGTGCTTCCGCTCGATGACCTGGGCCTCATCAAGGGCATCAGCGTCAACTACTTCAGCGGTGAGCCGGTTTCCCGGGCCGAAGCGCGTGAAGTTGGCGAGGCCTGGGCGCCATTTCGCTCGGTGGCCACATGGTACATTTGGCGCAGCCTCGACCCGTTGCCGGTGGACTACTGAAGCCCACTGCGCGTTGGGAGCCCCGGTAGAGGGTGCACAGCGGTTCGAGGCGGCCCGGCAGCAACCGATGGCTCCAGTGGGGCCGTCCGCCCAACGATGAGCAAACGCCATTTCCTGGAGTTCGAGCAGCCGATCGCGGAGCTCGAGACCAAGATCGAAGAGCTGCGCTACGTCCAGAACGAGTCGGCCGTGGACATCTCCGAAGAGATCGACCGCCTCGACAAGAAGAGCCTGCAGCTCACCAAGGAGATCTACTCCAGCCTCTCGCCTTGGCAGGTGACGCAGATCGCGCGCCACCCCCAGCGTCCGTACACGCTGGACTACGCCGCCGAGATCTTCACCGACTTTGCCGAGCTGCACGGCGACCGCGCGTTCGCAGACGACGCGTCGATCGTCGGCGGCATGGCGCGTTTCAACGGTCAGGCCTGCATGATCATCGGCCACCAGAAGGGCCGCGACACCAAGGAGCGCGGTCTGCGCAACTTCGGCATGCCGCGCCCCGAGGGCTATCGCAAGGCACTGCGGCTGATGAAGCTGGCCGAGAAGTTCGGCCTGCCGGTGTTCACCTTCGTCGACACACCGGGCGCCTATCCCGGCATCGGGGCCGAGGAGCGCGGCCAATCCGAAGCGATCGGTCGCAACATCTACGAGATGAGCCAACTGCAGGTGCCGATCGTCACCACGATCATCGGCGAGGGTGGCTCGGGCGGTGCGCTGGCCATCAGCGTGGCCGATCAGGTGGTGATGCTGCAGTTCTCGATCTACTCGGTGATTTCGCCCGAAGGCTGTGCGTCGATCCTGTGGAAGACTGCCGAGCGCGCGGCCGACGCCGCCGAGGCACTGGGCATCACGGCGCATCGTTTGAAGGCGCTGGGCCTGATCGACAAGATCGTCAATGAACCGGTCGGCGGTGCGCATCGTGACCCCAAGCACATGCACGCCCAGCTCAAGCGCGCACTCGGTGACGCGCTTCGCCAAGTGGCCGACCTGGACATCAAGGCGCTGCTGAAGCGGCGCCACGAGCGGCTGATGTCCTACGGCCGCTTCACCGACACCAAGGAGCGCTGAGCACATTGCGTGCTCGGCTGCACGCCGTGGCGGGCAGCACGACGCCGGTACCGCCCATCGTGGCCGTGGCCTACAGCGCCGGGCGCGACTCCACGGCGTTGCTGCACGCCACCGCGCGCGCCGGCCGGGCACAGGGCCTCGATGTGGTCGCATTGCATGTGCACCATGGCCTGATGCCGCAGGCCGATGCCTGGCTCGAGTTCGCTGCAGACCAATGCCGACGCTGGCGCGAGAGCGGCCTGCCGGTGCAGCTTGTGTCCACTCGATTGACCGGAAAGCCGCCCAAGGGCGAGAGCGTCGAGGCCTGGGCACGCCGCGAGCGGCGCAGCGCATTGGCCAGCATGGCGCGGGAGAACGGCGCGGCCGCGATCCTGCTCGCGCACCACCGGCGCGATCAGGCCGAGACGGTGCTGCTGCAGGCCCTGCGCGGCGCCGGGGCGGCGGGGCTGGCGGCGATGCCGCGGTCCATCGAACGCGATGGCCTGTGGTGGCACCGACCCTGGCTCGACCAGCCGCGCGAGGCGATCGAGTCCTATGTGCGCCGGTACAGGCTCCGTTACGTGGACGACACGTCGAACGCGGATTTGCGCTTTGCCCGCAGTGCGTTGCGCGCCGAGGTGTGGCCGGCGCTGACCCGCGCGTTTGCCGACGCTGAAGGCGCACTGGCCGCCGCCGCGCGTCGGGCACAAGAGGCGCAGCAAGTGCTGGCCGATGTGGCCGAGCACGACCTCGCACCGCTCACCGACGGCGCCATGCTCGACCTCACTCGCTGGTGCAGCTTGCCGCTCGCGCGTCGCGCCAACGCGCTGCGTGTCTGGCTGCAGCGCACACTTCGACGCGGCCCTCCCGAGACGCTGGTGGCGCGCCTGCTCGTTGAGTTGCCCGACGCGAAGCAGGCGCGCTGGCCGGTCGACGCGAGCCACCAGCTCGCCAGCCATCGCGGTCGTCTGCGGCTCATCCCGGCAAACGCTTCCAAGGCCACACCGAACGAGGGTGCGATCGACCTGTCGCGCCCCGGTCTGCATGCGCTGCCGCAGTGGGGTGGGGCGCTCGATGTGACCCACGTTGCCCATGGCGTGCCGGGTAGCGCGCTGCGGGCGTGCACGTTGCGCACCCGTGTGGGGGGCGAGCAGTTCCAGCGGGCGCCGCTCAGCACGCCTCGCAGCCTGAAGAAGCAGTACCAGGACGCGGGCATCGCAGCCTGGCAGCGCGAGGGCCCGCTGGTGTACGCCGACGGTCGCTTGCTGTTCGTGCCGGGGCTTGGCATCGATGCGCGTTGGTTGAGCGGCGGGCACAAGAGGCCGGGGCTGACACTGCACTGGCGCTCCGACCGCGGCGCGGTCTGAGCCACTGCTGCGCCGCAGCTAAAATCATCCGCTCCGCAACTCGGGCTCTCACCGCCCGCCGACGCATCGGAAGCTTGCACCCGATGCGCACGATTGCCCGGCACAAAAACATGGCACTGATCGTCCACAAGTACGGTGGCACCTCGATGGGCTCGGCCGAGCGCATCCGCAACGTGGCCAAGCGCGTCGCCAAATGGGTGCGTGCGGGGCATCAGCTGGTGGTGGTGCCGTCGGCGATGAGCGGCGAGACCAACCGATTGCTCGGTCTTGCCAAGGAAGTGTCGCCCGAGAAAGCCAGCGCCGAAACCATGCGCGAACTCGACATGATCGCCTCCACCGGCGAGCAGGTGTCGGTGGGGCTGCTGTCGCTGGCACTGCAGGCCGAAGGGATGCAAGCGGTCAGCTACGCCGGCTGGCAGGTGCCTATCAAGACCGACAGCGCGTACACCAAGGCACGCATCGAGAGCATCGACGACATGCGCGTGCGCAACGACCTTGCGGCCGGCAAGGTGGTCATCATCACCGGGTTCCAGGGTATCGATGGCGAGGGGCACATCACCACGCTGGGACGCGGCGGCTCCGACACCAGCGCGGTGGCGGTGGCGGCGGCGATGAAGGCCACGGAGTGTCTGATCTACACCGACGTCGACGGTGTCTACACCACCGATCCGCGCGTG
>DATKJN010000212.1:0-2060 GCA_035543655.1 Burkholderiaceae bacterium
TGCAGCATGCCGCGGATCTCGCTCTCGGCGGCACCGTCAAACACCGGGGTGGCGAACGGCACGCCCTGCGACAGGTTGTCGGCCATCTCGAGCAACTCGCCGTCTGACATGCGTTCCAGCGTCTCGCTCTTGCCGCCGGAGCGGTTGTACAGCTGGTCGAGGAACTGGCGCAGCTGCGCCACGCGCGCTTCGCCTTGCAACATGTCGCCGATGCGGTGACCGATGCCCTTGGCGGCCCAGCCCAGGTGCACCTCGAGCACCTGGCCCACGTTCATGCGCGACGGCACGCCCAGCGGGTTGAGCACGATGTCCACCGGCGTGCCGTCTGCCATGTAGGGCATGTCTTCGACCGGCACGATCTTCGACACCACGCCCTTGTTGCCGTGGCGGCCCGCCATCTTGTCGCCAGGCTGCAGGCGACGCTTGACGGCCAGGTAGACCTTCACCATCTTGAGCACGCCCGCAGGCAGCTCGTCGCCTTGCGTCAGCTTCTTGCGCTTTTCTTCGAACGCCAGGTCGAAGCTGTGGCGGGTCTGCTCGAGCGAGTTCTTGATGCTCTCGAGCTGGTTGGCCAGTTCTTCGTCCGCCGGGCGGATGTCGAACCAGTGGTACTTCTCGACCTCGGCCAGGTACTCCCTGCTGATGGTCGTGCCCTTGGCGATCTTGTTCGGTCCACCGTTGGCCGGCTTGCCGATCAGCAGTTTCTCGATGCGGTCGAACGCGTCGGCCTCGACGATGCGCAGTTGGTCGTTCAAGTCCAGGCGGAAGCGCTTCAGCTCGTCGTCGATGATCTGCTGAGCGCGCTTGTCGCGCTGGATGCCTTCACGGGTGAACACCTGCACGTCGATCACCGTGCCGTTGGTGCCCTGCTCGACGCGCAGCGACGTGTCCTTCACGTCGCTCGCCTTCTCGCCGAAGATCGCGCGCAGCAGTTTTTCTTCCGGCGTCAGCGTGGTCTCGCCCTTGGGCGTGACCTTGCCGACCAGCACGTCGCCGGGGTTGACCTCGGCACCGATGTAGACGATGCCGGATTCGTCCAGCCGCGCGAGCTGTTGCTCGCTCAGGTTCGGGATGTCGCGGGTGATTTCCTCGGCGCCCAGCTTGGTGTCGCGCGCCATCACCACCAGTTCCTCGATGTGGATCGACGTGTAGCGGTCATCGGCAACCACACGTTCGCTGATCAGGATCGAGTCTTCGAAGTTGTAGCCGTTCCACGGCATGAAGGCCACCAGCATGTTCTGGCCGAGCGCGAGCTCGCCCAGGTCGGTGCTGGCACCGTCGGCCACCACATCGCCCGATTCCACCTTGTCGCCGCGCTTGACGATCGGGCGCTGGTGGATGTTGGTGTTCTGGTTGGAACGCTGGTACTTGATCAGGTTGTAGATGTCGACGCCGACTTCGCCGGCCACCGTCTCGTTGTCGTTGACGCGGATCACGATGCGGTTGGTGTCGACGTAGTCCACCACGCCGCCGCGCCGGGCCACCACCACGGTGCCGGAGTCGACCGCGGCCACGCGCTCGATGCCGGTGCCGACGAACGCCTTCTCGGGACGCAGTGTCGGCACGGCCTGGCGCTGCATGTTGGCGCCCATCAGCGCGCGGTTCGCGTCGTCGTGCTCCAGGAACGGCACCAGGGAGGCAGCCACCGACACGATCTGCGCCGGCGCCACGTCCATGTACTGCACACGTTCCGGCGAGGTCAGCACCGATTCGCCCTTCTCGCGCGCCGACACCAGCTCATCGGTCAGGCTGCCGTCAGCACCCAGCGAAGCGTTGGCCTGTGCGATGACGTACTTGCCTTCTTCGATCGCCGACAGGTAGTCGATCTGGTCGGTCACCTTGCCGTCCTGCACGCGGCGATACGGTGTCTCGAGGAAGCCGTACTCGTTGAGCTGTGCAAACAGCGCCAGCGAGTTGATCAGGCCGATGTTCGGGCCTTCCGGCGTCTCGATCGGGCACACGCGGCCGTAATGCGTGGGGTGCACGTCGCGCACTTCGAAGCCGGCGCGCTCGCGTGTCAGACCGCCCGGGCCCAGTGCAGAGACGCGACGCTTGTGCGT
>DATKJN010000213.1:0-2088 GCA_035543655.1 Burkholderiaceae bacterium
CAGGTGGATTGCAGCGCCGTGGGAGGCGCGACGTTGTCGAAGCTGCGCTTCACTGCCGACTGAAAAGGGGCCGACTGAAAAGGGGCCGACTGATCAGGAAGGGTTGGCGCGCCAGCCGCGCGGCTTGCGGTTGAACGCCACCTCCACACGGAACTTCCGCGACTGGCATTTCGAACAACGCAGGCGCGTACAGGCCTGCGTGAGCGTCACGTTCCAGCCGAGGATGTTAGCCAGCGAGCGCGGGGCCATTTCGCGCTGGTGCTGGCAGGCAAGGCACACCACGCAGATGACGTAAGCGCCTGAGTGATCGGAGAGTTTGTCGATGGCGCTGGCGGGCAGGGGCATGGCGCATATTTTTTCCTTCGCCGGCGAGGACGTCTATCCAGTACGAGTTACCTCCCGATACTGTATGCAGCGTGGCCGTGGCTGATAACCTGCCGCCATGTCATCGAAAACCGTCATCGAACGCTGCAGCTCGCTGAATCAGCCGGGATGGCTCGAGCTGCGGCTTGCCCTGTGGCCCGATGCGACGGCCGATGAGCACCGCGGCTATATGGCCATTTCACTGGCACAGCCGGAGCGATACCTGCAACTCATGATGTACGACGAGCGGCGCCAGCCACTGGGATTCATCGAAGGCTCGATCCGCAGCGACTACGTCAACGGCACCGGAAGCTCGCCGGTGGGATTCATCGAAGGGGTTTATGTCGTGCCATCCCGGCGCCGCAAGGGCGTCGCGCGCCAGCTTTATGCCGCCATCGCGGACTGGGCCAAGGCACGCGGCTGCCGCGAGCTGGCGTCGGACGCCCTGGTCGACAACGAAGTGAGCCAACGCGCCCACCGCGCCCTCGGTTTCCGCGAGACCGAGCGCGTGGTGTATTTCACAAAAGCGCTCTGAGGATCCCGGCCGTCCCCCGGGTGTTACCGGAGCGTTACCTCCGGGACGCGAACCTGAGATCCCATGGAAAACATAGGGACCGTTGCCCTTGGCGCACTCGGATTTGCCTCCTGTCTCGTGCTCCTCGTCGTCACTTCCCAACTCCAGGTTCGCTGGCACCGGGTGGTGGTCTCGCTGGTGGCCCTGCAGGGTCTGCTCCTCCAGGGTGCGTTGTGGGGTGGCGTCACATGCACACTCAAGCGGTTCGAAGTCGGTGGCAGTTATTTCTGGTTGTACGCTGCAATTTTCACCAGCGTGGCCGGCATGGTCTGGGCATTGGTGCTGTTAGGCACCACCATGTTCCGCCGCCGGCTCACCGACTGAGCACCCCTCCCTGATATTCTCCGGAGCATGGAGTGCTGCCCGGTCTGGAACTGATGACGCTGGTCAACGATCCCTTGCAGATCGGCGAGTGGATTGCGGATCCGCGCGACGATTCGCTGGTGCGCGGCGCCGAGCGCGTGAAGCTCGAGCCGCGGACCATGCGGCTGCTCATGCGACTCGCGCAGACTCCCGGCGAAGTCGTCAGCCAGGAAGAATTGCTCGAGTCGGTGTGGACGGGCGTGATCGTCGGCAGCGCGTCGGTCTACCAGTCCATGTCGCAGCTGCGAAAGGTATTGGGCGATACCGACGATCCACCGCGTTACATCGAAACCGTCGCACGCAAGGGCTACCGCCTGGTTGCCGCGGTGAGCACTCCCGCGAAGCTTCCGCAGCCGGTGCGCCCGCCCGAGGCCGGGCAGCTGGTTTCCCAGGTGCCACCGCCTGCGGCCGCACCGGCCAGGGCGAGGGTGAAATGGCGCTGGGTGAGCGTGGCCGCCGTTGCGGTGCTGGCCGTGATGGCAGCCGTGTGGCGGCTCTCGCCGCACAGCCCGGTGACGCCGATGCAAGCTTCGATCGCGGTGTTGCCCTTTGTCGATCTCACCGATGGTCGAACGCAGCAGCTGTTCTGCGACGGACTCACCGAGGAGACCTCCAACTGGCTGGCACAGATTCCTTCGCTGCGCGTGGTAGCCAGATCTTCCGCGTTCGCCTATCGCGGACGCAGCGCCGATGTGCGCACCATCGGCAAGGAGCTGCAGACCAGCCACCTGCTCGAAGGCTCCCTGCGCCGGTCGGGCGACCGCATGCGCATCACCGTGCAGCTCATC
>DATKJN010000214.1:0-5692 GCA_035543655.1 Burkholderiaceae bacterium
AGGACTGGCGATCCGCATCGATCGCGGCGACGTGCCCGAAGGCTTGAAGAACAAGCGGATCGTGGCCCTCGACATGGGCTCCCTGGTGGCGGGCGCCAAGTACCGCGGCGAGTTCGAAGAGCGGCTGAAGAACGTGCTGAAAGAGCTGGCGAAGGACGAGGGCCAGACCATCGTTTTCATCGACGAGCTCCACACGCTCGTGGGCGCGGGGAAGGCCGAAGGCGCGATGGACGCGGGCAACATGCTCAAGCCCGCGCTGGCTCGCGGCGAACTGCACTGCGTGGGTGCGACCACCCTGGACGAATACCGCAAGTACATCGAGAAGGACGCCGCGCTGGAGCGGCGCTTCCAGAAGATCCTGGTGGGCGAGCCGACGGTGGAGGCGACCATCGCCATCCTGCGCGGGCTGCAGGACAAGTACGAAGCCCACCACGGCGTGGACATCACCGACCCCGCCATCGTCGCCGCGGCGGAGCTCTCGCACCGCTACATCACGGATCGCTTCCTGCCGGACAAGGCCATCGACCTGATCGACGAGGCCGCCTCCAAGGTGAAGATCGAGATCGACTCCAAGCCGGAAGCCATCGACCGGCTGGACCGCCGCATGATCCAGCTGCAGATCGAGCGCGAGGCGGTGAAGAAGGAGAAGGACGAGGCTTCGCAGAAGCGCCTGGGCCTGATCGAGACCGAGATCGGCAAGCTCGAGCGCGAGTACGCCGACCTGGAAGAGATCTGGAAGGCCGAGAAGGCCGCGGCGCAGGGCTCGGCCCAGGTCAAGGAAGAGATCGACCGCATCCGCCACCAGATCGAGGAGCTCAAGCGCAAGGGTGACTTCAACAAGGTCGCCGAGTTGCAGTACGGCAAGCTGCCCGACCTCGAGAAGCGGCTGAAGGAAGCGCAGGCCAAGGAAGCCAGCAAGGGCAAGAGCGGCAAGCCGCAGTTGCTGCGCACGATGGTCGGCGCCGAAGAGATCGCCGAGGTCGTGTCACGCGCCACCGGCATTCCGGTGAGCAAGCTGATGCAGGGCGAGCGCGACAAGCTGCTGCAGATGGAGGCCAAGCTGCACGAACGGGTGGTGGGGCAGGACGAAGCCATCACGGCGGTCGCCGACGCGATCCGCCGCTCACGCGCCGGGCTGTCCGATCCGAACCGGCCGCTCGGCTCGTTCCTGTTCCTTGGCCCCACTGGGGTCGGCAAGACCGAGTTGTGCAAGGCATTGGCGGGGTTCCTGTTCGACAGCGACGACCACATGGTGCGCATCGACATGAGCGAGTTCATGGAGAAGCACTCGGTGTCGCGGCTGATCGGCGCGCCGCCCGGTTACGTCGGCTACGACGAAGGCGGGCAGCTCACCGAAGCCGTGCGCCGCCGGCCGTATTCGGTGTTGCTGCTCGACGAAATCGAGAAGGCCCACCCCGACGTGTTCAACGTGCTGCTGCAGGTGCTCGACGATGGCCGGCTCACCGACGGCCAGGGCCGCACGGTGGACTTCAAGAACACGGTGATCGTGATGACCAGCAACCTCGGCTCGCAGATGATCATGCAGATGGCGGGTCAGCCGGGTGAGCGCATCCGCGACGCGGTTTGGAACGAGGTCAAGGCCCATTTCCGGCCCGAGTTCCTGAACCGCATCGACGAGACGGTGGTGTTCCACGCGCTCGACGCCAAGCACATCGAATCGATCGCCCGCATCCAGCTCAAGGTGCTGGAGTTGCGCCTCGAGAAGATGGACATGAAGCTCGACGTCTCGCCCGAGGCGCTGGCCGAGATCGCCAAGGTCGGATTCGATCCGGTGTTCGGCGCCCGGCCGCTAAAGCGCGCGATCCAGCAGCGCATCGAGAACCCGGTGGCGCGGCTGGTGCTGGAAGGCCGCTTCGGCCCGAAGGACGTGGTGCCGGTGGACTTCAAGGACGGCGAGTTCGGGTTCGGACGCGTCGTGCACTGAAGCCTGGCCGTCCACAATGACAAAGCCCTCCGCTTGGAGGGCTTTGCCTTGTCCGGATCGGTGGTTGGCGTCAGGCGGCCGATGCGCTGCTGTCGCCGTCCAGGCGCTGCAGCTTCATCTTCACCAGCATGAGGTTGGCGGCATGGCTGTCGAGCACGGCATGCAGGGCCAAGCCGGGATGACCGGCGACCGCGCGCACGATCAGGTGGTGGCCGTTCAGCGTGACGGTCACATCGGGCGGCGCGACCGACAGGCCCATCGCCTTGGCGGCGGTGTTGGCTGCTTCGTGCAATGCGGCGCCCTGTGCGGCCAGCGATGCGGGGCCCGGGCGCGCGCCGGCGTGGGCCAGCGTGCGCTGCGTGGCCAGCTCGAACACGCAGCAGCTGATCATGCCGGTGATGTCGATGCACTGGCGCACATAGGCCTGCCAAGGGTTGTCGGATTCGACCGGCGCGACCGTCGGCCGAGTCGGCGGCATCGGCTGCATCGGCAAGGGCTTGGCGCCCGCCGAGGCCGGACGCACCGGTGCCGGGAAGGCGATCGGGTCGTGCTGCGTCGCCGGCCGCGCGGCAGGGGGTGGTGCGGCGGACGCGGTATCCCCTCGCACGCGATTCCATGCGTTGCTGATCGCGGTCCAAGCATCGGATGGCTTGACCGCTTGTGGCGCGATCGACACTTGCACGCCGCTGCGTCCCGCCAACGTCGCCACCTGCTGGTGCAGGCTTCCCGGCGGCGACAGCGGCACGAACAGCAGGTTGCGGCCTGGCCACGGGCCGCGCGCAATACCTTCGCGCACCGGTTGGAGCGCGCTCTCCAGTGCATGCGTCGGCAGGTCGCCCACCATCACGACACCCAGGCGGCTGTAGGCCAGCAGCACACGCGCGACTTGCTGGCGCTGCTGCGTGTCGGCGTCGACGCGCGTGGAGTACACCCGCAGCATTTGCCCGTTGGCGCCCGGCAGTTCCGCGAACTCCAGTGTCGCCAGCGCCACGCCGTGGCCCTGGCGGCGGATGACCAGCCTCTGTACCTTGCGTTGCGTGGCAGCGGCCAGGCCGGCAAGGATGCGCGGCGACGAGTCGGTGTTGACGTCGTGGATTGCGATGAAGTCGGTGGCCCACTGCTGGAACTGCTGCTGGATGGCCTCGGCCGGATCGCAGACCACGAACATCTCGTGGTGCTGGTCGCCGATGCGCCGGCCGATCTCGCGCCGTTCAGGGGCCAGATACTCCTCGCGGTTGCCGAGGATCTGCGTGGCCACATGCGTCAACTCACGCGTCGCCTGCCACTCTTCCTCCGGCACGCGCGAGTGGGTCGATGCGTCCCACTGGGACATCTCGTGAATCGGTTTGGCCATCTGGTTCTTCTCCTCGGCGGACTCGGGCCGCGCGCGGGGTCGACCAAGTGTAGGTGTGCCCCACGCAACGCCGCGGGATTTCGTCACAATGCTTGCCGGACTGACGCCCACGGACCACCCCTACAAAAGGGGCCGTGACAAGGGTTGCGTGTGAAGCGGTTCATGACACGGTGAGAGCCGCACAAAACGGAGACATTGGTGCCCCAAGCAAAAGCCCCTGTGGTGGTGATCGGAGCCGGTCTGGCAGGGCTGACGGTGGCGCTCGACCTGGCGCAGCGCGGGCCCGTCACGGTGCTCGCCAAGCGCAGCCTGGCCGAGGCGGCGACCGCCTGGGCGCAGGGCGGCATCGTGGGCGTGCTGGGCGAGGACGACAGCATCGAGTCGCACGTGCGCGACACGCAGGACGCCGGCGCCGGCCTGGTCGATGAGCACACCGCCCGCTTCATCGCCGAGCACAGTGCCGCGGCGGTGCAGTGGCTGGTCGACCAAGGCGTGCCGTTCTCGCCCGACCCGGCCGGCCCGCTGGGGCTGCACCTCACGCGTGAGGGCGGGCACGCGGTGCGCCGCATTGCGCACGCGGCCGATGCCACCGGTCGAGCCATTCACGAGGTGCTGATCGCCAAGGCGCGTGCGCATCCCAACATCACGCTGCGCGAGCGCTGGATGGCGATCGACCTCATCACCTCGCGCCACCTCAAGCGGGTGGAGCCGGCGCGCTGCTATGGCGCGTACGCGCTCGATATCGACTCCCAACGCGTGCACACGCTGGCCGCCTCTGCGGCGGTGCTGGCGACTGGCGGTGCCGGCAAGGTGTACCGCTACACCACCAACCCGGAGACCTCGACCGGCGACGGCATTGCGATGGCCTGGCGCGCCGGCTGCCGCATCGGCAACATGGAATTCATCCAGTTCCATCCCACCTGCCTGTACCACCCGCTGGAGCGCAGCTTTCTGATCACCGAGGCGCTGCGCGGTGAGGGCGCGCAGCTGAAGTTGCCCGATGGCACGCGCTTCATGGCCGAGCACGACGCGCGCGGCGAACTGGCGCCACGCGACATCGTGGCGCGCGCGATCGACTTCGAGATGAAGAAGCACGGCCTCGATCACGTGTGGCTCGACGCCACGCACCTGGGCGAGGCGTTCTTGAAAGAGCACTTCCCGACCATCCATGCGCGCTGCCTCGCGCTGGGCATCGACATCGCGCGGGCGCCGATCCCGGTGGTTCCGGCGGCGCACTACACCTGTGGCGGCGTGGTCACCGATCTCGACGGCCGCAGCGACGTGGCGGGTCTCTACGCCGTGGGTGAGACCACCTACACCGGCCTGCACGGCGCCAACCGCTTGGCCAGCAATTCGCTGCTGGAATGCGTGGTGCTCGGCCGCACCTGTGCCGCGCACATCCTCAAGTCCGACGGCCGCGACGTGCCCGACGTGCCGCCGTGGGACGAGAGCCAGGTCGAGGATGCCGACGAGCAGGTGGTGATCGCGCACAACTGGGACGAGCTGCGCCTGCTGATGTGGAACTACGTCGGCATCGTTCGCACCACCAAGCGGCTGGAGCGCGCACTGCATCGCATCGAGCTGCTGAAGAGCGAGATCGACGACTACTACGCCAACTTCCGCGTCACACGCGATCTGCTGGAGCTGCGCAACCTGGTCGAATGCGCCGAGCTGATCGTGCGATCGGCACTGGTGCGGCACGAAAGCCGCGGTCTGCACTTCAGCCGAGATTTCCCGAGCACGCTGCCGGTGAGCCTGCCCACCGTGCTGACGCGGCCGGCTCGCAGCCGAAGTTGACCTAGCCGATGACGCGCAGCGAGTAGTCGATCGCGCGCACGTCTTTCGTGAGCTTGCCCACCGAGATGCGGTCGACGCCGGTGGCCGCGACCTCGCGCAACTGATCCAGTCCGAGGCCGCCCGAGGCTTCGAGCACGGCCTGGCCCTGCGCGATGGCCACCGCTTCGCGCATGCGCTCGAGGTCGAAGTTGTCGAGCAGCACACTGCGGGCGCCGCCGGCAAGCGACTCGCGCAGCTGGTCGAGTGTCTCGACTTCGATCTGGATCTCGACGCCGGCGTTCAGGGCCTGCGCGCGGCGCAGCGCCTCGGCCACGCCGCCTGCGGCGGCGATGTGGTTCTCCTTGATCAGGATGCCGTCCCACAGCGCCAGCCGTTGGTTGGCGCCGCCCCCCGTGCGCACGGCGTACTTCTGCGCCTGGCGCAGGCCGGGCAGTGTCTTTCTCGTGTCGAGTACCACGCAGCCGCGCGGATTCGGCGATGCGCCTTCGATCGCGCGCACGTGGGCGCGGGTGGTCGTGGCGGTGCCGGACAGCAACTGAAGGAAGTTCATCGCCGGCCGTTCGGTCGTGAGCAGCGCGCGCGCATCGCCCTCGAGG
>DATKJN010000215.1:0-10556 GCA_035543655.1 Burkholderiaceae bacterium
CAGCGCCTCGAGGCTGGCGCGCGCAAACTCCGGCAGCTCGTCGAGAAACAACACGCCGCCATGTGCCAGCGAGATTTCGCCTGGCCGCGGCGGTGAACCGCCTCCCACCAGCGCGACCGCGCTTGCGGTGTGGTGTGGCGCACGCACGGGCCGTTGGCCCCATGTGCGCACATCGAAGCCGCGCGCGCCCAGCCCTTGCAGCGCGGCACTGGCCAACGCATCGTCTTCGGCCATTGCGGGCAGCAAACCGGGCAGGCGCTGTGCGAGCATCGACTTGCCGCTGCCAGGCGGGCCCATCATCAGCAGGCTGTGGGCACCGGCAGCGGCGATCTCCAGTGCGCGCTTCGCAGCCGACTGACCTTTGACGTCGCGCAGGTCGGGGCCGTGGGGTGCAGCCGTCGCTTCGAGCGGGTTCGCCATCGGCAACTCTGGCGACGCGTCACCCGGTGTCATCGCGCGCACCACGTCGAGCAAATGATCCGCCGCGCGCACGTCGAGCCCGCGGGCGAGTGCCGCTTCGCGTGCGCTCGCGGCCGGCAGCACCAACACACGCTGTGGATCCTGCGCGCGCAATGCGAGCGACAGCGCGAGCGCACCGCGCACCGGGCGCAGTTCGCCGGCCAGCGACAACTCGCCGGCGAACTCGTGCCGCGCGAGTCGCTGCAGGTCGAGTTGTCCGTCGGCAGCCAGGATGCCGAGCGCGATCGGCAGATCGAAGCGACCGGAATCCTTGGGCAGGTCGGCCGGCGCGAGGCTGACCGTGATGCGCTTGTTGTGCGGGAACGCGAAGCCGCTGTTGGTCAGCGCGGCACGCACACGTTCGCGCGACTCCTTGACTTCGGTGTCGGCCAGGCCGACCAGCGTGAAGCTCGGCAGGCCATTGGCGAGGTGCACTTCGACTTGCACGGCGGGTGCGTCCAGCCCATCCAGCGCGCGGCTGGCAATCGTCGCCAACGACATCGGTGCGATCCTCCCGCGTCGGATTCTGCCTGCCGGCTGCTCTATCGGCCCTATCTCGCACCGCCGCAGTGCCGACCGGATCTTGATTCACCACATTGGTGCTGTCTTTGGCCTCTGCAGCCTTCGGGGTGCGCCGACTTGGCGCGTAGCGGGGTCGCCTCAGTGGCATGGAAGCTGCAGTAAGCGCTCCGGCTTCTCTTTCCCGTGCAAACCGAAGACAAGGACACGCTGATGAAAAACACGACCGCCCTTTCCCTCGCCGCTCTGGTCACTCTGGCCGCCACGCCGAGCTTCGCGCAGACCGCGCTGCCCTACGACTGGTCGCTCACGGGCAACGCCGGACTGTTCACCGACTACCGCTTCCGCGGCATTTCGCAAACCAATCGCAAGCCGGCGCTGCAGGGCGGTGTCGATCTGGCACACAAGTCGGGCTTCTACGTCGGCAACTGGAACTCCAATGTCGATGCGGCGATGTACACGGGTGCCAACCTGGAAATGGACTTCTACGGTGGATTCAAGGGCGCCTTCGACGCCTTCACGTACGACATCGGCGTCCTCTACTACTACTACCCCGGCAGCGGTGCGGGCGGCACGACCAAGATCGACAACACCGAGATCTATGTCGCCGGCGGGTGGGGCCCGTTCTCGCTGAAGTACTCCCATGCCGTGAGCGACTTCTTCAGCGCCACCGACAGCAAGGGCGCGTACTACATCGACGGCACGGTCACGTACCCGCTCACCAAGGAAATCGCCTTGATCGGCCACGTGGGGTATCAGGGCGGCTTGAAGAACGGCGCTCGCCTCACCGAGATCGACGGCAGCGGGCCCCACACCTCGATCACCGACTGGAAACTCGGTGCCACCTACGACCTCAGCGGCTGGATTCTGGGCGCGGCCTACATCGGCACCGACAAGAAACTGACGGCCGGCGTCGCTTCGTTGGAGGGCCGCAACATCAGTGGCGACACGCTGCTGCTGTCGGTGACCAAGTCGTTCTGACTTTCCATCGTCCAGGAGGAGAAGCGTCATGAAGATGGTGACCGCAATCGTCAAGCCGTTCAAGCTTGACGAGGTACGCGAAGCGCTCAGCGCAATCGGGGTGCAAGGCATCACGGTGACCGAGGTCAAGGGGTTCGGTCGCCAGAAGGGGCACACCGAGTTGTACCGCGGCGCCGAGTACGTGGTGGATTTCCTGCCCAAGGTGAAGATCGAAGCGGCGATCGACGATGCCATCGTCGATCGCGTGATCGAGGCGATCGAAGCCTCGGCGCGCACGGGCAAGATCGGTGACGGGAAGATCTTCGTCACCACGCTCGAACAAGTGGTTCGTATCCGCACCGGCGAAACCGGCAAGGACGCGCTGTAAATCCACCCACGAAGAAAACCGAAGACCTCAACATGAGAAAGCTCATCGCTTCCATTGCGCTCGGCCTCGCCCTGCTGGGCCTGGCTGGCACATCGCTGGCGCAGTCGACTGCTGCGTCGGCCCCAGCCGCCGCGGCATCGGCGCCAGCGGACGCCGCATCGGCGCCCGCCGCGGCGGCATCCGCCCCGGTCGCCAACAAGGGCGACGTCGCCTGGATGATCGTGGCCACGCTGCTCGTCATCATGATGACCGTGCCCGGCCTCGCGCTGTTCTACGGCGGCCTGGTGCGCAGCAAGAACATGCTGTCCGTGCTGATGCAGGTGATGGTCACCTTCAGTTTGATCGTCGTGCTGTGGGCCATCTACGGCTACAGCCTGGCGTTCACCGAAGGCAACGCCTACTTCGGCGGCATGGACCGGTTGTTCATGAAAGGCTTGTTCAACTCCGCCGACGGCACGTTCGCGATGGGCGCCACGTTCAGCAAGGGCGTCTACATCCCCGAGCTGTTGTTCGCCGCCTTCCAGGCCACGTTCGCCGGCATCACCTGCTGCCTGATCGTCGGCGCCTTCGCCGAGCGCATCAAGTTCTCGGCGGTGCTGTTGTTCATGGTGCTGTGGTTCACCTTCAGCTACGCGCCGATCGCCCACATGGTGTGGTTCTGGATGGGCCCCGACGCCTATGCCAGCAAGGACGTCGTCGATGCGATGAACGCCAAGGCCGGACTGATCTGGCAGTGGGGCGCACTCGACTTCGCCGGTGGCACGGTGGTGCACATCAACGCGGCCATGGCGGGCATCGTCGGCGCCTACATGGTCGGCAAGCGCGTCGGCTACGGCAAGGAAGCCTTCTTGCCGCACAGCCTGCCGCTGACGATGGTGGGTGCCGCGATGCTGTGGGTGGGCTGGTTCGGTTTCAACGCCGGCTCGGCGCTGGAAGCGGGCAACTCCGCGGTGCTGGCGTTCATGAACACCTTCACCGCCACCTCCGCGGCCGTGCTGGCCTGGTGCATTGGCGAAACGCTGATGCGCGGCAAGGCATCGATGCTGGGTGCGGCCTCCGGTGCGGTGGCGGGCCTGGTGGCAATCACGCCGGCGGCCGGCAACGTCGGCCTGATGGGCGCGATCGTCGTCGGCGCAGTGGCGGGCTTCGCCTGCCTGTGGGGTGTCAACGGTCTGAAGAAGATGCTCGGCGCCGACGACTCGCTCGACGTGTTCGGCGTGCACGGCATCGGCGGCATCGTCGGTGCCCTGCTGACGGGCGTGTTCAACACGCAGTCGCTCGGCGGCCCGGGCCTGGTCACCGACTGGGTCACCGCGACCGTCGGCTCCAACGGCATCGGTGCACAGGTGTGGATCCAGTTGAAGGCGGTGCTGCTGACCATCGTCTGGTCGGGTGTGGTCGCCGCCGTGGCGTTCAAGATCGTCGACCTCGTGGTCGGCCTGCGGGTTACCGAGGAAGAGGAACGCGAGGGACTGGACATCTCCTCGCATGGCGAGACCGCCTACAGCAAGTAAGAACGGACACTGCGAGCTTGGGGCCGCCTGCAAGGGCGGCCCCTTTTTATTCCGCCGGGTGGCGGCCGGCTCCCTTTCATTTGCAATGCGGCCGGTTGTGAAGATCGGCGCTCCGGTGCGCGAATGCGGGTCCTGTTGGAACAGGCCGCAGCCTAGAATTGCAGCGTTTCGCCATCACCTCAGCCGGCATGGTTCCGCACCTCGTCACCGCCCTCACTGGCCCGATCAACGAGCTCGAGCAACGCGTCCTCGAATCGATGCCGGCGATCGAACGCTGGTTCCGGCTCGAGTGGATGGAGCACACGCCGCCGTTTTACTGTTCGGTCGACATCCGCAACGCCGGCTTCAAGCTGGCACCGGTGGACACCAATCTGTTCCCCGGCGGCTTCAACAACCTCACCGCCGAGATGCTGCCGCTGGCGGTGCAGGCCGCAATGGCGGCCATCGAAAAGATCTGCCCCGAAGCGAAGAACCTCTTGCTGATCCCCGAGCGCCACACGCGCAACACGTTCTACCTGATGAGCGTGCAGCGCCTGATGCGCGTGTTCCACCAGGCCGGCCTGAACGTGCGCCTGGGCACGCTCGACGAGGACATCAAGGCGCCGACGCAATTGCCGTTGCCCGACGGCACCGAGCTCACGCTGGAGCCGCTGCAACGCGTGCGTGGCCGCCTCGGGTTGAAGGACTTCGATCCCTGCACCATCTTGCTCAACAACGACCTGTCGGCCGGCGTGCCCAAGGTGTTGCAGAACCTGCACGAGCAGTACCTGTTGCCGCCGTTGCATGCGGGCTGGTCGGTGCGGCGCAAGAGCCGCCACTTCCAGAGCTACGAAGAGGTGGCCAAGAAGTTCGCCAAGTTGCTCGGCATGGACCCGTGGCTGATCAACCCGATGCACGCGCACTGCGGCAAGGTCGATTTCGCCGCCAGCGATGGATTGGACTGCGTGCGCGCCAACGTCGAGGCGATGCTGACCAAGATCCGGCGCAAGTACAAGGAATACGGCATCAACGAGAAGCCCTTCGTCGTCGTCAAGGCCGACAACGGCACCTACGGCATGGGCATCATGACCGTGCGCGACCTGAAAGACCTCGACGAGCCGAGCCGCCGCACGCGCAACAAGATGAGCGTGGTCAAGGAAGGCCTGCCGCTCACCGAGGTCATCATCCAGGAGGGCGTGCCCACCTACGAGCGCATGAACGATGCCGTGGCCGAGCCGGTGGTCTACATGATCGATCGCTACGTGGTCGGCGGCTTCTACCGGGTGCATGCCGAGCGCGGCATCGACGAGAACCTCAACGCCCCTGGCTCGAGCTTCGCGCCCCTCGCGTTCGCCGACAGCCACCACCTGCCGCGCATGGGCGAGAAGCCGGGTGTGAGTGCACCGAACCGCTTCTACATGTACGGCGTGATCGGTCGGCTGGCGATGCTCGCCGCCAGCTACGAACTCGAGGCCACCGATCCCGAAGCCGAGGTCTACGCCTGAGCGGGCCGCAAGCCTGATGGAGTAACCCCGCCGGCAGGCGGGATGGTGCGCCGCAACAGACGAGGCGCACAATAGCCGCTTCGGTACGAAGGCCCGCGCTCGAAACGGGTCGTCCGTCTTTGAGCCAGGCTTCAAGCTCCCGCAACCCCGCAGCCGTTGCCGCGCTGACCTTGTCGGCGCTCGGTGTCGTGTACGGCGACATCGGCACCAGCCCGCTGTACACCCTGCAGCTGGTGTTCGAGGGCGGCCACGTCGCGGTGACGCACGACAACGTGTTGGGCGTGCTGTCCCTGGTGTTCTGGACGATGACGGTGATCGTCTCGCTGAAGTACGTGCTGCTGGTGCTGCGCGCCGACAACCACGGCGAAGGCGGCCTGATCGCGATGCTGGCGCTGGCGACGACCGCGGTGCGCGACCGGCCGCCGCTGCGGCGGGTGCTGATGGTCGTGGGGTTGTTCGGCACCGCGGTGTTCTATGGCGACGGCGTGATCACACCGGCCATCACCGTGCTTGGCGCAGTCGAAGGCTTGAGCGTGATCGCGCCGGCACTGCACCACTGGGTCGCGCCGGTGGCCCTGGTCGTGATCACGTTGCTGTTCGCGGTGCAGCGCTTCGGCACCGGCACCATCGGCAAGGCGTTCGGTCCGATCACGCTGGTCTGGTTCGTGGTGCTCGTGCTGCTCGGGCTGCCGCACATCGTGGCCAACCCCGAGGTGCTGCAGGCGTTGAATCCGGCCTGGGCGCTGCGCTTCTTCGATCAGCACCGCATCACGGCGTTCGTGATGTTGGGGGCGGTGGTGTTGTGCGTGACGGGCGGCGAGGCGCTGTACGCCGACATGGGCCACTTCGGCAAGCTGCCGATCCGCATCGCGTGGTATGGCCTCGTGATGCCCTCGCTGGTCATCAACTACTTCGGCCAGGGCGCGCTGCTGCTGACGCGGCCGGAGGCTGTGCGCAATCCGTTTTATCTGATGGCGCCGTCCTGGGCGCAGGTGCCACTGCTGGTGCTGGCCACGCTGGCGGCGGTGATCGCATCGCAGGCGTTGATCTCGGCCGCGTTCTCGGTCACCAAGCAGGCGATCCAGCTCGGCCTGCTGCCGCGCATGCGCATCCGCCACACCTCGGTGCGCGACACCGGGCAGATCTACGTGCCGTTCATCAACTGGGGCCTGTTCGTGTTCATCGTGCTGGCGGTGGCGATGTTCAAGTCCTCGGCCGCGCTCGGCTCGGCCTACGGCATCGCGGTGACGCTGGACATGACGATCACCACCGTGATGACGTTCTTCGTCATCCGCTACGGCTGGCGCTACCCGCTGGTGCTGTGCCTGCTGGCGACCGGCTTCTTCTTCGTCGTCGACGTGACCTTCTTCCTGTCCAACATGCTGAAGCTGTTCGCGGGAGGCTGGTTCCCGATCGTGATCGGCATCGGCATGTTCACGCTGATGCTCACCTGGAAGCAGGGGCGCAAGCTGATGAGCGACCGCTTGCGCGATGACGCGATCGAGCTCAAGGGTTTTCTCGACGCGGTGTTCATCAGTCCGCCGCTGCGCGTGGACGGCACCGCGGTGTTCCTGGTCGCCGAGCCCGGTTTCACGCCCAACGCACTGATGCACAACCTCAAGCACAACAAGGTGCTGCACCGCTACAACGTGTTCGTCAACGTCAAGCACCACGACGTGCCGTGGGTCGGCTTCGACCAGCGCTTGAGCGTCGAGGCGCTGGGCCACGACTGCTGGCAGGTGACGCTCAACTTCGGCTTCAAGAACGACCCCGACGTGCCCGAGGCGCTGCAGCTGCTGATCGGCCTCGGCATCCCGCTGCCCGACATGGACACCAGCTATTTCCTCAGTCGCGACATCGTGATGCCGTCGCTCGGCAAGGGCATGGCGCTGTGGCGCGAGAAGCTGTTCGCCAGCATGCACCGCAACGCCTCGGCAGCGGCCGACTTTCTCAACCTGCCGACCAACCGCGTGGTCGAACTCGGCGCCAAGGTCGTGATCTGACGCGCTGTCCCCGGCAAAGCGCGGGTCAGGCGCCTTGCACGACAATGCCGCGCCATGAGCCTGCTCTTCGTTGCCGACCCGCTCGAGGCATTCAAGGTCTACAAGGACACCACCTTCGCGATGATGCGCGAGGCGGCGCGTCGCGGACACGGGCTGATCCACTGCACGCCGGCCGATCTGGTGTGGCACCGCGGCGGGCGCGTGACGGCGACGAATGCGCGTGAGTTCGCACTCACCGGGCGCGATGACGCCTGGTTCGACGTCACCGCGCAGCGTGACGTCGAGCTGGCCAGCACGCGCGCGGTGCTGATGCGCAAGGATCCGCCGTTCGACAGCGAGTACTTCTATGCCACGCATCTGCTGCAACAGGCCGAGCGTGAGGGCGCGCGCGTCTTCAACAAGCCAGCCGCGTTGCGCGACCATCCTGAGAAGCTCGCGATCCTGGAGTTCGCGCAGTGGACCGCGCCGACGCTGGTGACGCGCAGCATCGCGGCGATCCGCGCCTTCCACGACGAGCACCAGGACATCATCGTCAAGCCGCTCGACGGCATGGGCGGCACCGGCATCTTTCGCGTGCGCGCCGACGGCATGAACCTCGGCGCCGTGGTCGAGATGCTGGGCCACAACGGCGGCGTGACCCTGATGGTGCAGCGTTTCGTGCCCGAGATCGTCGAGGGCGACAAGCGCATCCTGCTGATCGATGGCGAAGCGGTGCCCTATTGCCTGGCGCGCATTCCGCAGGGCACCGAGGTGCGCGGCAACCTGGCCGCCGGTGGCAAGGGCGTCGCGCGCCCGCTGTCCGAGGCGGACCAGGAGATCGCCGCCGCCATCGGACCCACGCTGCGCGATCGCGGCCTGCTGCTGGTGGGCATCGACGTGATCGGCGACACGCTGACCGAGATCAACGTCACCAGCCCGACCTGCTTCCAGGAGATCACTCAGCAGACCGGCTTCGACGTGGCGCGCGTGTTCATCGACGCGCTCGAGCGCGCGCTGGCAGCGTGACGGCCCCGGTACCGACGCCTCCGGCCTGGACCGGAGACGCATTCGACGCAGCGCTCGAGGCGGTCCTGCACACCGCGCGGCTGCGCCTGGAGCCGCAGTGCGAAGCGCATGCCGATGGCTTGTTCGAGCTGCTGCGCGATGACCGGCTGTACGCCCACATTCCGCAGGAGCCGCCGGAGTCGCTGCAGGCCTTGCGCGAGCGGCTGGCTTGGCTGAGCGGCCGTCGCGCACCGGAGGGCAATGCGTTGTGGCTCAACTGGGTGGTGCGCGGCACGGGCGATGGCGCCCACATCGGGCGCGTGCAGGCCACCGTGCGCAGCGACGCGCCGGCTTATCTCGCGTACGAAGTGTTCCCGGCGCACTGGCACCAAGGCTACGCGACCGAGGCCTGCACTCGCATGATCCGCTGGCTGATCGATGAGCTCCAGATCGAACACTTCATGGCCGAGGTCGATTCGCTGAACCACCCTTCGCTGCGCCTGCTCGATCGCCTGGGTTTCCAGCGCGCGTCGTTTCGCGCCGCGGCCGATCACTTCAAAGGCCGCAGCAGCGACGAGTGGACGTGCCGACTGACCGCAGCAGATTTCTTGCGCGCGAATCCGCGATGACGCAGCGCATCCCGCCGCGTGCGCTGGTGCTGCTGCCGATCCTGTGGCTGGTGTGGGGCACCAACTGGCCGTTGTTTCCGCTCGCCACGCGCGAGGTGTCGGTGTGGACGTTCCGTGCGGTGTCGGTGCTGATCGCCGGCGCGGCGCTGTTGATCGCGGCGCGCGTGATGGGTCAATCGCTGGTGATCCCGCGCCGCCACTGGCGCACGATTGCAGTGGCCACCTTCTTCTACCTCGTGGTGTGGAACATCGCGAGCACCTATGCGGCGCTGCTGGTGCCGTCCGGGCAAGCGGCGGTGCTGGGCTTCACGATGCCGCTGTGGTCGGCGCTGATCAGCTGGGCCGTGCTTGGTGAACGTTTGAGCGGTCGCATCGTGCTGGCCGTTGCGCTGGGCGCGCTCGCGGTCACGCTGTTGATGTGGAAGAGCTTCGCGGCCTACGCGCAAGCGCCGCTCGGCCTGGCGCTCGGGCTGATCGCCGGCATCGGCTGGGCGGTGGGCACGCTGATCCTGCAGCGCGGCCAGGTGCAGGTGCCGGCCACCGTGCTCACCGGCTGGCAGCTGGTGATCACCGCACTGCCGATCACCATCGGCGCCTTCGCGTTCGCCGACCACCAGTGGTTCATGCCGTCGTGGAGCTCGATCCTGCTCATCGGCTACATCGCGTTGGTGCCGATGTGCATCGGCAACCTGTGCTGGTTCTCGATCGTCGGCCTGTTGCCGGCTCACGTGGCGGGGCTGTCGTCGATCCTGGTGCCGGTGGTGGCGATGGTGTCGGGCGCGCTGATGCACGGCGAGCCGCTCGGCCCCGTGCAGTGGTTGGCGATGGTGTGTTCGGCGGCCGCGATGTGGCTGGCGTTGCTCAAGCCGAACAAGGCGGTGGCAACCGAAGTGCCGATGGAGAAGGCCTGACCCGCGCGTGCGCCGCGCGGCCGTCAGATGCGCGTGGTGCGGCTGCGCAGCCAGCCGTCGGGCGACGAGGCCGACGGGTGCATGCGGCTGACGATCAGGCCGCCTTGCAGGTACAGCGCGTTGAGCAGGCGCATCGCGCGCTCGCGATCGAGTCCGGGCCACTCGGCCACCTCGCGCAGGTTGCAGGTGCGGCGGCGCAGGCGATCGACCGCGACGCCGAGGATGCTCGGCATCTCCAGTCCGCGCAGGTTCACGCCCGGGGCTACGCGGTAGGCGGCGGTGCCGGCGATCTCGGGCAGCAGTTGCTCGCGCGAACCGCGCAGCGCCATCTCCCACAGCAGCGGCGCCAGCGGCGAGTACAACTGCACCTCGCCGACCAACGCCTGCTCGCGGTGGCCCGGCGCGCGCAGCATCGCCGGCTCGACCTGCAACACCTGCAGTTCACTCAGTCGGCTCGACAAGAACTGCGGCATCGACACCGGACAGTGCACCAACCGCTCTGCCGGGAACAGCGTCAGCGGCACCACACGATCGGTCCACTGCAGGTTCACCGTCAGCGGGTAACCGTGGCGCAGGCAGGCCGCCAACACGTCGAGCAGCTCGCTTTGTTTGCCGTCGCGCTCGAAGCGTTCCAGGTCCTGCATCAGCGATGGGCTGAGCGAACTCAGCCGCGTGGACGTGGCGTCGACGCTGCCCACCCGCACC
>DATKJN010000216.1:0-2477 GCA_035543655.1 Burkholderiaceae bacterium
AGCGCGCGCAGGCCGTCGGCGGTGGTGTCGTGCACGCCTTCGTCGGCCTCGACCACCAGCCGCGTGCGGCCGTGCTCGATCATCACCGGCTGCAGATAGGCGCGCTGGATGCGCCGGTCGTCGGCCAGCGCGGTGCGGTACTGCTGGTGGCGCAGCAGCGTGAGCTCGTCGAGCGCCTGCCGCGACATCGCGCCCTCGCGCGCCACCGCCTCGGCGGTGTGCACCATCGAGTGCGTGGTGTTCGGATCGGACGCGAAGTTGTCGAGCACCCAGTTCTCCGTCGCCGGGCTGCCGCCCATCGCGCGCGGGCGCGGGTAGGCGAGCAGCGGCCCGTTGCTGGTGCGATCCGCCGTGACGACCAGCGCCTGCGACACGGCCCGTGCCTCAACCTGCAGCGCGGCGCTGACCACGCACGCCACCGACGTGGCGCAGGCCTGTGCGATGTGTGGCCCGGTGATGCCCGGCAGGCCGAGCCGCGATGCGATCCACGGCACGGCATAGAAGCTGCGCGGCTGCGGAACCGTGGTGCCGAGCACCAACTGGTCGATTCGTTCGAGGTTGCAGCGCCGCTGCGCGAGCGCGTCGCGCGTGACCGCCACGGCCAGGTCGAGGCTGGACACGTCGGCCAAGCGGCCCTGCCAACGCACGAACGGCGACGACCACAGATGCCGGCTGCTGAACGCGGCGCGTTGGAACTTCATGCGGCGGATCCTTTCGGCGGGCTGTCGCGCACCACCACGAGCGGATTCTTGTACGCGCCGCGCGGCAGCGCGCCGTGCGGCAGCACGCTGACCGCCACGCGCACTTGCAACTGCCCGCGCACCGCCTCTTCGATCGCCGGCGCCAGCGCAGCCCGCTGCACGGCGTCGAGCGACGCCGAGGCCTCGATCTCCACCGGCAGTGGATGGTCGAAGCGCACCTGCTCCTTGTGGTCCTTGACGATGCGAAGCAGCGGCTCCACCTGGCCGGCGAAGCGCTGCACGACAAAATTGCGGATCGCGGTCGGGAACACGTTCATGCCCTTGTAGATCAGCATGTCGTCGGTGCGCCCGATCACGCGGATGCGCGGGCTCGTGCGGCCGCATGCACAACGCAGGCCGATCACCTGCGCATGGTCGCGCGAGCGGTAGCGCACCACCGGCGTGGCGTCGCGCGCGAACGTGGTGTAGACCAGCTCGCCGCTGGTGCCATCGGCCCACGCCTTCTGCTCGCCGGTGTCGGGGTCGATCAACTCCACCGCGACGTCACGCTGCGCGTTGAAGTGCATGCCGTCCTGCTGCTCGCACTCGCCCCACATCGACGGCAGCACGTCGCCCAGGCCCATGGTCTCGCGCAAGTGCGACAGCTTCAAGCCACGCTGGATGCGCGCGCGGATCTCGGTCTGCCCGAGGCCGGGCTCGCCGCCACCGAGCACCTTGCACAGCGCCGACGGCTCACTGCCATCGCGCCCCACCTCGTCCCAGCGCTCGGCGAGGTACAGCGCGAACGAGGTCGTCGCCAGCAGTGCGTTGACGCGCAGTCGATGCATGTCGCGCAGGATGCGTTCGGTGGGAAAGCCACCGAGCCAGCACAACGTGGCGCCGACGCGCCGAAAGCCATCGGCATACGGCAAGCCGCCGGCGACCATTGGCAATCCCACCAGGTGCGCCACCCGGTCGCCGCGGCGGATGCCGGCGGTGAACCACACGTTGGCGATGGCGTCGGACAAGCGGTCGACGTCGCGCGCGGTCAGCGCGTAGAACAGCGGATCGCCGGTGGTGCCCGACGACGCGATCGCCTGCACGATGTCGCTCGAAGGCACGCCTTGGTTGTCGCCGAACGGCTGTTCTGCGCTGGCGGCCTGCTGCGCGGCGCGCAGGTCGTCTTTCAGCGTGAACGGCAGCGTGGCAAGGTCGGCCAGGCCGCGCAGCGCGGCTTGCTCAGGCAGGCCGTGGTGCAAGCGCGCATACAGGCCCGATCGCTGCCGCAGCGCGGGGAGCATGGCTTCGATCTGCTGCGCCTGCCAGCGCTCGACCTCGCTCCAGGGCTGGGTCTCCAGCTCGGCGTTCCAGTAGGCCGGCGCAGTCATCTTCATTTGGTCACCTCCGGGCTTCGCCCTGCGATGCGAGCCGCCTTCGGAGCGGCCGGACGGCGGCTCAAGCCTGCATGCCCTTCAGCAGCTCGCGCGCGATGATCAGTTGCTGCACCTCGGTGGCGCCTTCGTAGATGCGCAGCGCACGGATCTCGCGATACAGCCGCTCCACCGTCTGCTCGCTCACCACGCCGAGGCCGCCCCACATCTGCAACGCCGCATCGATCACCTGCTGCGCGCCCTCGGTGGCGGCGAGCGTGGCCATCGCCGCCTCGCGCGTCACGGTGCGGCCGCTGTCACGCTTCCAGGCGGCGCGGTAGGTCAGCAGCGCCGCACTGTCGATGGTGGTGGCCATCTGCGCCAGCTTGGTCTGCGTGATCTGAAAGTCCGCCAGTGTCTGGTTGAA
>DATKJN010000217.1:0-6199 GCA_035543655.1 Burkholderiaceae bacterium
CCTGCCCCGGCGGCAACAGACAGGACGTGACCACCCGAAACCCTGCGGAGAACACCATGTCACGCCTGCTGCCCATTGCCGCCGCCTTGCTGCTCAGCGTGACCTCGCTGGTCGCCCAAGCGGGCGAGGTCAAGGTCTACCGCGGCAACGACACGGTCGACCCCGGTGAAGTGGCCCGCATCCTGGGACCGGTGAAGATGCGCACGCTGCGGCTGCTCGACGATGGTCCGGCCGGATCGGTGGCCACGACGTCGGCCGCGGCTGCAGTCGTCGCCGTCGAAGCCAGCCGCCCGTCGGCGCTGTCGCTGCCGGTGCCGTTCGCCTTCGACTCCGCCGACATCATGCCGTCGGCCAGGCCGCAGCTCGATGCGATCGCCGCCGGCATCCGCATGCTGCCCGCCACCCAACGGGTGCTGATCGAGGGCCACACCGATGCGGTGGGCAGCGAGCTGTACAACGAATCCCTGTCGCAGCGCCGCGCGCAGTCGGTGCGCCGCTACCTGGTGACGATGCACGGCATCGATGCCGGCCGTCTCGAGGCCGTGGGCCTGGGCGAAACCAGCCCGCTGCCGGGCCGTGGCCCACTGGCCGGCGAGAACCGCCGCGTGCAGTTCCGCGGCGACTGAACCGCGGAACCGGACATTGCAACCCACCCGTATCTACGGCGTCGCTGAACCGATCGAGGTGATTACCATGCGCTCATCCCAGAACACCCCGACGCGCAGCGGATGGAAAACCCACAAGTGCTGCGGCTGCTTGGCCGCATCGAACAAAAAGACGAAGGCGCGTTTCGCGAGCTTTACTGCGCGTTCTCGCGCAAGCTCTACGCCTACGTGCTGAGGCAACTGTCGGACCCCGCGCAAGCCGAGGAAATCGTGGCCGATACCCTGTACGAAGTGTGGAAGGCGCCCGCCAAGTTTCGCGGCGATTCGCAGTTCTCCACCTGGCTGATCGGCATCGCACGCAACAAGGTGCTGATGCACTGGCGCAGCCGCAAGCCCGACGCCGACCACGACGACGTGGCCGACCTCGCCGAACAGCTGCCGAGCGACGCGCCGGGCGCGTTCGACATCATGGCCGACCAGCAGCGCAGCGAGGGCGTGCGCACCTGCGTCGACAAGCTCGGCACCGACCACCGTGAATGTGTGCACCTGGTGTTCTACCAAGGCATGGCGCTCGCCGACGTGGCGCGCATCCAGCAGATCCCCGAGGGCACCGTGAAGACGCGCTTGTTCCATGCGCGCCAGAAGTTGAAGCAATGCCTGCAGCGCATGCTCGCCCGCGAAGGCGAGGAACCGCTGGGAGAACCATCATGAAAAGCCGATTCGACGAACTGCTGCCTTTCTACGTGAACGGCACGCTCGAAGAGAGCGACCGCGCCTGGGTCGACGAGTACCTGCGCGAACACCCCAAGTCGGCCGCCGAGCTGCAGTGGTACCGCACGCTGCAAGACACGATGCAGCGCGACGCGCCCGCCGTGTCGGCCGAAGTCGGACTCGACAAGGTGATGGCGCGCATCCGGGGCGAGCGCGCCCCGGCCCGTGCCGCGGCCAAGCCCATCGAGCCATCGCTCGGCGAGCGCGTGCGCGGCTGGCTGGCCGCACTCGCCCCGCAACCGCTGCTGCGCCCCGCGTTGGCCGGCGCGCTGGCGGTGGTGGTGGTGCAAGGCGTGGTGATCGCCAACCTGGCCAGCTCCGGCGACGACAGCAGCGAGATCCGGGCCACCCGGCCGACGGTCGTCGAAGCCGGCCCCTTCCTCAAGGTCAACTTCAAGGCCGACGCGCGCGAGGCCGACATCCGCATGCTGCTGGTCGAGATCAACGGCTCGCTGGCTGGCGGCCCCGGCCAGCTCGGTGACTGGTACGTGCGCATCCCCGAAGCCCGCATCGCCGCGGCCGCCGACCAGGTCAAGGCCAGCCCGATCGTCGACGGCGTTGCACGCGTCGACGCGCTGCCCGAGCGGCGCTGAAGCGGATCGTTCACCATGGATGCCCAACGCCGCCGCTGCATCACCGCGTTCGGTTTCGCGGCCGTCGCGCCGCTGCTGGCGGCCACCGCGGCGCCGTCGCACGCGACCGCGAACTCGCGCGTCGCGCTGGTGATCGGCAATGCCAACTACAAGGTCGGTGCGTTGAAGAATCCGGTCAACGACGCCAAGGCCGTGGCCACATCGCTGCGCAATCTCGGCTTCGAGGTCACCCACCGCGAGAACGCGTCGCTGCGCGAGATGCTCGATGCGTTCCAGCAGTTCTCCACCCAGAGCAAGAGCGCCGAAGTGCGCGTCGTCTACTACGCCGGCCATGGCGTGCAGCTCAAGGGCCGCAACTACCTGCTGCCGGTGGACACCGAGATCCGCGCCGAAGACGAGATGCCCAACAAGAGCGCCGACCTGAACGAGTTCCTCGACCGGCTCGGTGGCATCAAGCAGGGCATCAACGTCGTCATCCTCGACGCCTGTCGCAACAACCCGTTCTCCGGCTCCGAGATCGTCGGCCCCGATGGCCGCCGGCTGAAGTTCCGCGGCCTCACGCCGAACGGCCTGGCGCCGGTGGAAGCCCCGCTCGGCTCGATGATCGCGTTTTCCACCGCACCCGGCGGCGTCGCGCTGGACAACCCGCAAGAAAAGAACAGCCTGTACACCAAGCACCTGCTCGAGCACCTGAACTCGCCGGGCCTGCCGGTGGAGCTGCTGTTCAAACGTGTGCGCCTGGCGGTGGCCAAGGAGACCGGCCGCGTGCAGGTGCCGTGGGAAAGCTCCAGCCTGACCGGCGACTTCTGCTTCCGCACGGTGGCCGGCGGCGCCTGCACGTCGGTGCGCTGAGGCGCCTCGCTCAGCGCGTGGCTGACGCGCGCGGCCGGTTGGCTTTGAGCCAGCGGGGCGTCGCGGTGGAGGGTGCGCGTGATTCGCGTTGCATCTCGATGTCGCGGTAGAGCTGGGTCACGAAGTCCATGAACAGCCGAACCCGCGGGATGCGTCGCACGCTGGGCGGATACAGCAAGTTCACCGGCGGCACCTCGTCGTGCTCCCAGTCGGTCAGCGCCGGCATCAACGCGCCGCTCGCGATCTGGCGCCCTTGCAGTTTGTGCCAGTCGATCAGGCGCGCCACACCGACACCCGACACCGCCAGGTCGCGCACCATGTCGCGGTGCGCGTTGTCGCAGACGAGCCAGCCACGCGCGCTGACCGACACCCGTTGGTCGCCACGCTTGAAGTGCCACAGATCCATCACCGATCCAGCGGCCGAGCGTATGCACAGGCAGTTGTGCCGCTCCAACTCGCTCGGGTGCTTCGGCATGCCGTGCGTGGCCCAATAGGATGGCGCGGCGCAAATGAAGAAGCTGGTGGCACCGAGCTGGCGGCGCACCAGATCCTTGGGTTGATGCCAGCCCATCACCAGCATCACGTCGACGCCTTGTGTCTGCGCTTCGATGGGCAGCATGAAGTAGCGGATGTCCAGCTGGATGTCGGGGTACAGCGCATTGAAACGCGGCAGCGCCGGCGTCAGCCATTCCTGCGCGATGACCGGCTGCACGCCGACCACCACCGTGCCGCTGACCCGTGAGTTGGCTGCGTTGACCTGCTCGTCGGCCGCCGCGAGTTGATCGAGCGCAGGGCGACAGGCCTCGAGGTACGCGGCGCCGCCGGCCGTCAGGGCCAGGCCATGGGCATGACGCTCGAACAGCGTGAGCTCGAGTTCGCGCTCCAGCGATTGGATCAGCTTGGCCACCGCCGCCGGGCTCACGCCGAAGCGGCGCGCCGCGGCGGAAAAACTCGACGCCTCCGCGGCGGCCACAAAGTAGTGCAGCGAGCGCAGCTTGTCCATCTGCAGGGGTTTCGATTAGGGGTTCAACTTTTGGTTGAAGCCAATGGCAACGCCTGGAGTATTCCATGCGGCGGCCGACGCGCCTAGATTCCCGCCATCGATGGAGCACACGCAGGAGAACAGCTCATGAGCCTCACGCGTCGACAGGTTGCCTGGATGGGCGCGAGTGCGCTGTGCGCGCCAGCGGTCTGGTCGCAGTCCTGGCCCAGCAAGCCGATTCGCCTCGTGACCGGTGGGGCCGGCGGCGTCACCGACATCCGCGCGCGATGGCTGGCCGATCGCTTGTCCGCGGCGCTCGGTCAGCCCGTGGTGGTGGAAAACAATGCCGCAGGGGCCGGCAATGTCGGCGCCCAGCAGGTAGCGCGCGCGGCGCCCGACGGCTACACGCTCCTGTTGATCCACCAGGGCACGGCAGCGGCGAACCCGCACATGTTCGCGCAGCCCGGATACAACCCGCTGAGCGACTTCGCACCGATCACGCGCTTCGGCCACGGATCGCTGCTGCTGGCGGTGCATACCAGTGTGTCGGTCGGCAGCGTGCGCGACCTGATCGCGCTGGCCAAGTCCAAGCCTGGCGCGCTGAACTACGGCTCGGCCGGCAACGGCACGCCGCCGCACTTGGCCGCCGAGCTGTTCAAGCGCAGCGCCGGCATCGAAGCGACACACGTGCCGTTCAAAGGCGGCGGCGCGATGATGCAGGCGATGCTCGGCGGCCACGTGCAGTACTGCATCGAAGGTCTGACCGCGGCGCTGCCGCAGGTGCGGGCCGGCCATCTGCGTGCACTCGGTGTCACCGGCGAGCAACGCGCGACGAGCGTGCCCGACGTGCCAACAATCGCCGAAGCGGGCGTGCCGGGCTATGAGTTCTCCGGCTGGACCGGTGTGGTCGCACCGGCGGCGACGCCGCGCGCGATCGTCGAACGCCTGCAGGGCGAGATCGCGAGGATCGCTGCCGGCGACGAAACCAGGCAGTGGTTCGCCAGCAGCGGATCGGACGCCGGCATCCTGTCGCCGCAGGAGTTCGCCGACTTCATCCGCGCCGAGCACACCAAGTTCGGCAAGCTGATCCGCGACGCGGGCGTGCGGCTCGACGGATGAGTACCGCGATGAACACCGCCGAGGGCGCGTCGCGCATGCAGCTGCTCGACCTGATCAACGCCAGTTGGACCACGCAGGCGATCCGCACCGCCTGCGTGCTGCGCGTGCCCGAGCTGCTCGCTGCGGGCGCGAGCGATGCCGACGCGCTGGCGCGCAGCGCCGGCTGCGATGCCCCGTCGATGCGGCGTCTGGTGCGCGCGCTGGCCACGCTGGGTGTGTGCAGCGAAGGCGACGACGGCCGCTTCCGCCTCGGCGCGCTGGGCGCGTGGCTGTGCGAAGACCACCCGCAGTCGCTGCGCGCCTGGGCGCTGCTGACCGGCGGCGTGATCTGGCAGCGTTGGTCTGAGCTCGACCAGAGCGTGCGCAGCGGCATCAGCCACCGGCGCCGCCACGGTGGCGACGATGGCTTCGACAATCTGGCGCAAGACCCCTTGGCCGCAGCCCAGTTTCACCGCGCGATGATCGAGATCACCCGCCCGGTCGCCAACGCCGTCGCCAGCGCGATCGATGCCAGCGGCATCGCGCGCGTGGTCGACGTGGGCGGCGGCAGCGGGGCGTTGATCGCGCAGGTGTTGGCCGCCCATCGGTCGCTGCAGGGCGTCTTGTTCGACCTGCCGCACGGGCTCGATGGCGCGACCGCGGTGCTCGAACGCGCCGGTGTCGTCGCGCGCTGCACGCGCGTGGCGGGCAGCTTCTTCGATGGCGTGCCCGAAGGCGGCGACCTCTACCTGCTGAAGAGCGTGCTGCACAACTGGGACGACGAGCGCTGCGTGCAGATCCTGCGCTGCTGCCGCGCCGCGATGGCGCCGGGCGGTCGCGTGTGCGTGATCGAGCGCGTGGTCTCCGACCGCATCGGCACGTCGGCGCGCGACCGCGCGGTGGCGCGCTCCGACCTCAACATGCTGGTGGCGCTGAGCGGCCGCGAGCGCCAGCGCAACGAATTTCGCGCGCTATTCGAGGCTGCGGGCCTGGCGATGCAACCCGACCTCGGCACCGCCGGCGAGTTCTGCATCCTGCAGGCGGGCGCCGCTTGAGGCGCCGCACGGTCGCGGCTCAGGCGCAACGCTTGGCGGCGAACGCCGTCAGGTCGGCGGCGAAACGCACCGGCTCCTGGCGGTGCGGCGAGTGCGAGGCCTGCTTGTACATGCGCACGGTGCCATCGGGCAGCGTATTGCGGTAGTACTGTTCCAGCGGCAGGCCGCCGTAGTGATGGCTCGCGCCGCCGAGCACGACCATGGTCGGCACCTTGACCTTGGCGATCACGTCGCGGAAATCGG